>JAATGO010000430.1 GCA_015654605.1 Betaproteobacteria bacterium | reverse complement strand
GCGCTCATAAGCCATACGCGTAGGGCCGACGACGCCAAGCGTGCCGACAATCTTCCCATTAACCTCATAGGGGGCAGTCACAATGCTCATGTCGTCCATAGGTACGAGTTGTGATTCGCCGCCGATAAAAATCTGTACTCCCGTTGCTTTACTGGAAAGATCCAGTAATTTCATCAGGCTGGTTTTTTGATCAAACATTTCAAAAAGCTTGCGTAATGAGCTCATATTTGAGGATAAATCATCAACACTCAGCAAATTATGCTCACCGGAAATGACAACACTTTCGCTGTCGTCGGTCATGGCATCGCTACCTGCCTCAATAGCCGCCTGCATGAGCTTGGTCATGTCGTCACGCAACTGGCGCACTTCTTCTTGTAGGCGTATGCGTACTTGGTCTAGGCTGAGACCGCCATAATGCAAATTAATATAGTTTGCGGATCGTACTAATTGCGCGGGAGTGTAATCGACATCGGTCAGTAGCAAGCGGTTCTGGACATCACCTCCAGGGCTCACTATTACCAATAAAATACGTTTCTCAGACAGGCGCAGGAAATCGATCTGTTGAAAAATAGATTCCCGGCGTGGGGTCATGACGACACCCGCGAATTGGGACAGGGAAGACAGTACCTGTGCTGCATTCAGAATAACTTTTTGTTGCGACCCGGCAGGTAACTGTGCCTGCAACTGGGTTCCCAGGGCAGATTCGTCCAATGGGGAGACTGTTAGCAGGCTATCAACGAACAAACGGTAGCCACGTGGTGTAGGTACGCGTCCTGCGGACGTATGTGGACTGGAGACGAGTCCCATGGACTCAAGGTCAGCCATGATGTTGCGTATGGTTGCTGGAGACAGCTCCAGGCCAGAGATGCGGGAAAGCGAACGCGATCCGATCGGCTGCCCGTCGGCAATATACCGTTCGACCAGTGCTTTGAGTAATGTTTGTGCGCGTTTATCCAGTTGCATGTGCTTATTCTAACGACCGTAGGGCAAGCGTACCAGAGACTTATAAAGAATTATTGTAATATGGTTTGAGAATGGCATAACCAGGCCTCTAATTCAAACATATCTGTGCATATGGCATCCGGTTTGACATCCGATGGCAGGGCACGCCGGAAACGGTTCATCCAAATGGCCTGCAAGCCAGCTTGTTGGGCACCCGAGATATCCAGGTGCAGATCATCACCCACATAGACAGCATGTGATGGAGAAATATTGAGTGCGTCGCAGGCGGCGTGAAAGATACTGGCCGATGGTTTGGCGGCCCCAAATTGATGAGCTGCGATTGATGTATGGAAATGATGCGCCAGGCCAATTTGGCCAAGATCGGCAAAGCCATTGGATATGGTGCCTAGTAATAGCGTTGACTTGAGCTTATTCAAGACAGGGACAACATCATCGAAAGGCGTGACAGCATTGCGAGCGTCGGAAAAAATATCCATGGCCTGATTGGCTAATGTGTGGTCTTCGCCGGAATCGATTAGTGCCTGTGTCAATACGGTGTGGCGCAGCCTCCACATGTCGATTTTATAAGCAGGGTCTTGCGCGCTGAGGGCAACACGCTGAGCGCGTAGACTTTCTATCGTATGTGTCCGCGTTACCCCAGGCGCATATTGTTGCAACCATTCATACAGGATGATTTCAGCGCGTTGCAGCACAGGTGTAATGGCCCACAAGGTATCGTCAAGATCGAACAAGACTGCTTTAATACCGGGTTTATATCCTCTTTTATGCATTTACTGACCCTAAAATAGTCAAAATTATGTTCTAATCCGCAGCATGTGGCCTATCAAATTACCCATACAGGCGGCAACGCCCAAAACGATTGCGATTATCGGCAAATATCTTGCCGAAGGTATCGCACAAACTTTATCCTACATTGCTGACTTTCTTGTCAAGCGTGGGCATACCGTTGTACTTGAAGCGGAAACAGCTCAAAACGTTGCGCTGGAAGGCTACGAGGCAATGTCTCCTCAGCAAATCGGCGAGTATGCTGATGCCGCTGTCATTGTCGGTGGCGATGGCACCATGCTTGGCATTGGACGTCAACTTGCGCCTTACAATGTGCCATTAATTGGTATCAATTTGGGGCGTCTGGGCTTCATGACGGACATTTCTTTCGATCACATCATACCTGTATTGGCAGATATGCTGGATGGAAAAGTAGAAACCGAGTCCCGTTCTTTGCTAGAAGCAACAGTATTTCGTGATGATACAAAAATATTTCACGCTTTGGCATTCAATGATGTGGTGGTGGCACGTGGTGCGACGTCTGGAATGGTCGAGTTGACGGTAGAGGTGGATGGGCGCTTCATGTATAACCAGCGCTCGGATGGATTAATCGTGGCCACCCCAACGGGTTCTACTGCTTATGCGCTTTCTACGGGAGGGCCTATTCTGCATCCGAGCCTGCAGGGGATTGTCTTAGTGCCAATTGCCCCCCATGCCTTGTCGAATCGGCCAATTGTCGTCGCGGATTCATGCGAAATTGTGGTAAGCGTGATGAGTGACCGTGATGTCAGTGCCAATTTTGACATGCAGACGCTGACTAGTTTATTGCACGGGGATCGTATTGCTATCCGGCGCTCCGAACATACCATTACTTTCTTGCATCTAGAAGGATGGAGTTATTACGATACTTTACGGCAGAAATTACACTGGAACGAGTCTCCTTCCCTGGAAAATCGCGTGCGACCATAGTGTCGATAATACAATGAGTTGCCGCTATGGTCAGGTATTGTTGCTGTCAGGTTGCAAGGCGATTGGTCGAGGCTTTTTAATTAACTATTTCACCAGATTTTCTCATGCTGCGTACTCTGTCGATTCGTGATTTTGTCATTGTCGATACTATCGAACTGGAATTTACTTCAGGATTTTCCGTATTGACGGGGGAAACTGGTGCAGGGAAATCGATTTTGATTGATGCGTTAGCGTTGGCGTTAGGGGCACGTGGCGATGCCAGTGTCGTACGCGAAGGCGCTGTCAAGGCTGATATCAGCGCTGAGTTTAGCCTGACTGACGAAGTGGCACAGTGGCTGGAGGCACACGAATTTCCCGATGAAGAGGATAATGTCTTATTACGCCGTGTCATTGATAATGCGGGGCGCTCGCGGGCCTTTATTAATGGAATCGTTGCTACTGCAGGACAGCTGCGCGAGTTGGGTGAGCTGTTAGTCGATATTCATGGGCAACATGCACATCAGTCGTTGCTGAAAATGGATGCGCAGCGATTACTCTTGGATCGTCAGGCCGGACTGCTGGATCAAGTGAGTGCGTTGGGGAAAACTTATAAAGCCTGGCGTACAGTGGTCAAGCAGCGGGAAGAGTTTGAAAGCAATTCCAAAAATATCGCGCTGGAAAAAGAGCGCTTGGAGTGGCAGGTTGGTGAGTTGACAAAACTGGCTCCCCAGGAAGGGGAGTGGCATGATATCAGTAATGAACATAGTCGACTGTCGCATGCCGCAAGCTTAATTGAGGTGGCTCAGGATGCCTTGCAAGTGATTTCAGAAGCCGATGTGCCAATGTTGGGGCAATTATCCAGTTTGACGCAGAAATTAAGCAAACTGACTGATGTCGATACTGCGTTGACCCCAGTACTGGAAGCGTTGGAGTCAGCTCGTATCCAGCTACAGGAAGCAGTCTATGCGCTCAATGATTACTTGGGGAGAGTGGAGCTTGACCCGGTACGCTTGCGAGTTGTAGAACAGCGACTCGAGGTATTGCATTCCACCGCGCGTAAATTTGGCGTTGCCCCTGATGCTTTGCTACAGGAACTTGAAACACTCTCAGAGCGGTTGGAACAATTGACGGCTGTTAATGATCTGGATGCTTTACGGGCTCAGGAAGATAAGCTCAAGTCTGTTTATGATAGTGCAGCGAAACAGTTATCTCAAGCACGAACTCAGGCAGCAAAGGCATTAAGTCGTGCTGTGACTGCGGCAATGCAGGATTTGAGCATGGCAGGTGGAAGTTTTGTGATTGCATTACAACCAAGCGAGCCAGCGACATATGGCGTGGAACAGGTGGAATTTTTGGTAGCAGGGCATACCGGAGTGGCACTGCGACCTTTAGCAAAGGTCGCATCTGGTGGTGAATTGGCGCGTATTTCTTTAGCCATTTCGGTGATTGCTTCCAGTGCAACGGCTACCCCGACCTTGATTTTCGATGAGGTCGATAGCGGTATCGGTGGTGGAGTGGCAGAGGTCGTGGGGCGGTTACTGAAGCGCCTTGG
>JAATGO010000241.1 GCA_015654605.1 Betaproteobacteria bacterium | reverse complement strand
CGCAACGACATGGTGGAATATTTTGGTGAGCAATTATGGGGCTATGCGTTTACCAGTAATGGCTGGGTGCAAAGTTATGGATCACGATGCGTGAAACCACCCATTATTTATGGTGATGTCTATCGCCCAGAAGCCATGACAGTCGGCTGGAGTCAATTTGCGCAAAGTCTTACAGAAAAGCCGATGAAAGGCATGTTAACTGGTCCTGTGACGATGTTGCAGTGGTCGTTTGTACGCGATGATCAGCCTCGTGAAACGACAGCATTGCAAATTGCACTTGCTTTACGGGATGAAGTTTGCGATCTGGAAAAGGCGCAGATTGGCATGATCCAGATAGACGAACCAGCTTTTCGTGAAGGGTTGCCATTGAAGCGGCGGGAGTGGAAGCATTATCTGGACTGGGCTGTGCGGGTATTCAAGATCAGTGCAGCAGGAGTCGCGGATGAAACGCAAATTCATACACATATGTGCTATTCAGAGTTTAATGACATCTTGCCATGGATTGCCGCTATGGATGCGGATGTCATCACGATCGAAACTTCCCGCTCTGACATGGAGTTACTGGAAGGCTTTGGGCAGTTTGCCTATCCGAACGATATTGGACCTGGCGTCTATGATATTCATTCGCCACGCATACCAGCCGTGGAGGAAATTGAGCGCTTGATGCAAAAGGCGCGCAAGGTGATTCCTGAAGAGCGCTTGTGGATTAATCCAGATTGTGGCCTGAAGACCAGAAACTGGCATGAGACGTCGATTGCCTTGGGCAATATGGTATTGGCAGCGCGACATTTACGGGCTACCGCTGGTGTAGCTCAGCAGCAGGTAGCATAGTAGCGGTGGAAGCAGGGACTGTGATCAACTGGCATCACTGGTTCCTGTTGTCTCTGTTATCCCTGCTTCTACGCTCCTTTACGGTTCCCCTTTTTACTCTGGTTTGCGTAATAGCTTTTCAATCAGCTCGGTTTGGCTGACGATTTCTTGTAAATTTTCATTAAGTAGATTGGTACGTTGTTCCAATGACTGCCACCCTGACCAGCTTGTCAAATCATCGCTTTCGATCACAGGAGAGGGGGTTGTGGATGCAGACTCAGGTGCAGTAGCCTGTATATGATCTGCCATGACTTTTTCTGGAGAACTAATTGCATTGACAATACCTGCAGCTCCAGAGGGAGTGGGAGTCGCTATTTGAGTTGTTACTTCCTCTACATTGATCTCATTATCATCTGCTATATTGTCATCAATGTCTTCTTCGCTCACAATGCCGGCAGGTAACAGATTGTGTTGTGCCTGATCCAGTTGACGATTAGCATCGTTATACGTTTTTTCGATCAGTGCATTGACTGCGGCACGTGGTAAGCCATTGCTATGACGGCGCAGCAGGATACGCAATGCGGCGATATGCGCGGCAATTAAATAATTTTGTACAACGAAACGATTGATTTCAGGGACTGCCCGTTGTTTGCTTAACGGTTCGTCCATCATGCGCATCTGTGCCGAAACCAATGCAGAAATACTGTCCATGAATCCTTTGCGGCATACACGATAAAAGAAATCGTCCCCCACTTTCCCTACCAGCATGTCCCGGCTGGATTTGATGTAACGCTGGCTGTTGAGCAGAACGTTTTTGAGTAAGCGTGGGAGCATCCGATATTCCCAGCTTGGGAATATGTAACTAAAGATGGTGGCAATGACAACGCCGATCAGGGTGTCAATCAGGCGCTCT
Source organism: Betaproteobacteria bacterium (assembly GCA_015654605.1). Next base: position 1,900 of record JAATGO010000241.1, on the reverse strand, counting down.
CCCACCACGCCTTGGTGACCGGCGGGGAGCATCATGTTTAATAAGAGAAGTATCTGTACTGAAGCTGCTATAGCAGTATAACGATATTTGATATAAGTGAAGGCAGGTGCCGCTACGCTGGCGATAAACAATACGCCCAGCAAACCGATAGGTTCATGTATGAAGCGCAAAACCAAGGCGGTCAGCACACAACCAATGATGGTACCGATCAACCGATCGGCCATACGCTGCTTGGTCGTACTGAAATTGGGCTTGATAATAATGACAATGGTGAGCACAATCCAGTAACTATGCGCCATATATGGCAAATGGTTGGAAATCCACAGTCCTGTCGTGACTGCCAGGGCAACCCGCAATGAAAAACGGAAGATGGGTGAGCGCCAGCGTAGATTGGAGATCAATATACTGAGTTTGAATTTCTGCTGTGTCAGGAACGGTGTCATGTCTGACCCTGGCAAAATGGGCAGAGGGTCAACCGGAGTTTGTGTTGCCAGATGCAATTGGGCAATCAAATCAATGATGTCATGAATTCTGCTCTCCGTAGCCCGTAGGGTAGTGAGCGCTTCCTCAGTGAATTGTCCTGCCAGGCTATCCTGCTGTATTTGTCGCAGTTCGAGTTCCAAGGCGTTGAGTTCGGCCTTGTAACTCACTGTTTGTGTCGAGGCACGGTTACGCGTGATGGCATAGGCAACAGATTCAATATCTTCAGCAGCTTTGTTTGCCAGGTCGCGCAAGTAAATCATGACATCAGCATCACCAAAATAGCTGCGCAGCAAGCCATAGTCAGCATGCGTAGATAATACCTGTTCGTAGACTTCCAGCATGCTTAAATGCACCTGTACCAGCAACCCATCCTGTTTATTGTATAAATCCCGTAAAATCAGGTCGCGTGCGGCTTGTTGCTTCTCTGCCAGCACAATCTGTTGACGCACCAGGAGATTGAATTGGGTACCAAGATTGCTGCGTACATCGTAAAAATCTGCCTTGATCCGTAGATAGCGCGCCAGTTCAAACAGGGCTTCTGCCAGAATCTGTTGCTTGATTCGACGTCTTAAGAACCAGGAAACGGCCATGGAGTAAGCAAGATAGCCCAGGCCACCACCTAGAAAAAATCCTACGCGGAGGAAAGACGCTGCAAAGGATAGCTCGTTTTCCATCGACAGCGTCATGACCATCAATGCAGCAAACTGCAAAGGCATGGTCTTTTTGCCGTAGACGACGATCATACTGGCAAAAAAACTGACGAAAACCATCATGACGCTGACCAGCCAGTGTATGGGAGCACATAAGCTGATTACCAGCATGACGATGGTGCAGAGTAATACTCCGGCCAGCATCTCGTTAAATTTATGACGTAAAGGGCTGGGTAAGTCCATCAAGCTAGTACACAGCGCACCGAGAAATACCGTGGTGGCGATGTCCATGCTGCTATAGTTAAAAGCAAGCAAGGTGAGGCCAATAACACCAGTGGCAATGCGTAGACCAGTATAGAAATAATGGCTAAAAAGAAAAGTACGTATATCCAGAGCGTAGTGCATAAAAACGAGTAGCGCCATTGGGCGGTATAATTTTTGTAGTCGCTATTTTGTTCTTTCTTTGTTGATTAAACAACCAGAAACCATACAATAATCAAAACTTGTGTATCCATATCTTTCAATTCCTCCTTGGAGGTATATGGGGAGGCAGAACAGCCTGTGAGAAACCAAGGATGGCTAAGCAATATGGCATAAATCATTACCGGTTTCATACCTGCTGTCCGCCGGAGGCAGCATTTGCAGCGGCAGATTTACTTGGGATTTACATGGAGCCAGAGCTTCCGTTCTGGGGTACAGTTACCGGGGAAGGCGAAGAAAATCATGATGAAAAGGGACAGCAGTACCTTATAGACGAAGGATTCCGT
>JAATGO010000406.1 GCA_015654605.1 Betaproteobacteria bacterium | reverse complement strand
GGGAAATTGATGATCGATGCCATTTCCAATCGTGAATTCGTCGTCGTACAGGCCGCTGTCATCGTGGTCGCACTCGCCATCTTCATTATGAACTTTGTGATCGATCTAGTGTATGTCGCTCTCGATCCAAGAATCCGGGTAAACTGAAATGGAACAAACAATGTCTACACCGCTACCACGCGTTTCTCGTGAGTCCTCCGCACTTTGGCAAGCCTTCTTCATGCTTTGGCGCGACAAACTTGCATTGGTTGCGGTACTTTTTCTTCTACTGGTGACATTCTGCGTTTTCTTCGGCCAAGATCTTTTCGGTAATGCTGCCAATAACATCAATCTTAGTGCTCGCAATGCGCCTCCCATGTCGATAGACAAGGGCTGGGTATTCGTTCTCGGCGCTGACGCACTTGGTCGCTCGTTACTGGCGCGGGTTGTCGTAGGCGCACAAAACACGATGGCAGTCGCCGCTGCAGCTGTGCTATTTTCCTTTGTCATTGGTGTCACCCTCGGTTTAATTGCAGGCTATAAAGATGGTTGGATCGGAAACGTGATTATGCGTTTGGCTGACGTACTGATGAGTTTCCCATCATTACTGCTAGCACTGATTGTTCTCTATACCCTTGAACCTGCTGTCGGCAATGTCGTCATCGTTCTCGCTGTTACCCGTATTCCTATTTACATTCGTACTACCCGTGCACAAGTATTAGAAATCCGTGAGCGTATGTTTGTTACTGCAGCTCGAGTAATGGGAGCATCATCCCTACGGATTGTGTGGCGTCATATTCTGCCGATGGCAATGCCAACGCTGGTAACGATTGCCACACTGGAATTTGCCGTCGTCATGTTATCAGAATCAACATTGAGCTTTCTCGGTCTTGGTATTCAACCACCTCAATTTTCATGGGGCCTGATGGTGTCACAAGGGCAGAATTATCTCGGCACGGCCTGGTGGCTCGCCTTCTGGCCTGGCCTCGCGATCACTCTCACTGCTACCGCATTAAATCTACTGGCGAACTGGCTCCGTATTGTGATGGATCCCGTCCAGCGCTGGCGTCTAGATGCCAAGGAGAGCAAAAATGTTTGACCATAAAAAAACTCCTGTCACTACCAATATACCTACTGGAGTGACCTCCACAAGCGTCAAGGACGCATGCCATCTCCTTGAAATCGACAATCTGAATGTGGACTTCCATACACGGCATGGCACCGTCCATGCCGTACGTGGCGTAAGCTGGTATATCGACGAAGGGGAAACACTAGCTATTATTGGTGAAAGTGGTTCTGGAAAAAGCGTCAGCTCATCCGCAGTGATGGGATTGATCGATATGCCTCCTGGCGTTATTCGTTCTGGCCGTATCCTGTATCAGGGTGAAGATATCTTACACGTTTCCGATGAACGCCGCCGTCAACTCAATGGCAGCGAAATCAGCATGGTGTTTCAAGACACATTAGCCGCCTTGAATCCAGTCTATACCGTCGGCTGGCAGATTGCTGAAACCTTCCGTTCGCATGGTATCGATGAAACAAAGGCCAAGCGCAAAGCAATGGAACTTATGGAGCGTGTCGGTTTACGTGATGTCGCCAAACGCTTCTCACAGTACCCGCATCAGTTCTCTGGAGGGCAACGCCAGCGTATCATGATTGCAATGGCGATTGCCTTGCGCCCAAAATTGTTAATTGCCGATGAGCCAACTACAGCATTGGATGTAACGGTCCAGGCACAGATATTAGACTTACTGAAAGATCTGCAAAAAGAAACTGGCATGGGCCTACTGATGATCACACATGATCTCGGTGTCGTTGCCGAGATCGCAGATCGCATTGCCGTGATGACAGCTGGTCAAATCGTAGAAACTGGTACTGTTGATGAAATTCTTCATGCACCAACACATCCCTATACTCATAAATTACTAGCTGCCATTCCTGAAGGTGCCAGCTATCCTTCATACACGGCCGGTCGATTGGAACGTCGCCTGCTAGTAGTAGAAGATCTCGTCAAACACTACCATCCACCAGTTGCCATGTTTCGAAGCAAAGCAGAGGCAGGTGAACCAGCACTTGATAAAGTGTCATTTGAACTGGGGCGTGGAGAAACCATCGGCATTGTCGGTGAATCAGGTTCCGGGAAATCCACATTAGCACGCACAATCCTTGGACTGGAACAAGCTACCAGTGGCCAGGTGTATTACGATGGTCATAACATCACACTGATGCCACATCAGCAATTCTTTAAAATTCGACGACACATGCAAATGGTATTTCAGGATCCATCTGCTTCGCTGAATCCACGCATGACGATCGAACAAATTATTTCTGAATCGTGGGCAATACATCGCGATGTATTACCACGGAACCAATGGTCCACGCGGGTAGGAGAATTATTAGAGCAGGTAGGCCTTTCTGCCAGCGATGCCAAGCGTAATCCACATCAATTTTCCGGCGGTCAACGGCAACGTATTGCCATTGCTCGCGCACTCGCCTTGAAACCAGACATCATCGTCTGTGATGAAGCAGTTTCTTCGCTCGACGTCTCGGTTCAGGCACAGGTCATTGCACTGTTAAAACAACTAAAGAATGATTATGGCCTGTCATATCTCTTCATTGCACATAACCTGCCAGTCGTTGGCGATTTTGCCGATCGCGTCCTGGTGATGTATCGCGGAAAAATAGTCGAACAAGGACGTACTGAAGAAGTGTTTACCAATCCACAGCATGAATACACCAAAGCACTACTCGCAGCCGATCCGGTGCTGAAACTGCAGCAAAATGCAGCTACCAAATTACAGGTTGCCTAATCTCATGACAAGCCCCATACGCCAGCCTTTCCTAGAGTACTTTAAGACAATGATTGTACCGATGGTGGTGGCATTTGCCTTCTTCATCGAAAATTTCGACTCTACCGTAGTGGCCACAGCACTGCCATCAATGGCAGTCTCTTTCAAATCCACCCCTGTCGAGTTGAGCGTCGGCATTACAGCATACATTTTGGCAGTAGCCATTTTCATCCCACTCTCCGGTTGGCTAGCAGATCGCTTCGGTGCGCGCACTGTATTTGGTACCGCAATAGCACTGTTTACTATGTCATCCATCTGTTGTGGTCTATCTCACACACTGACGCAGTT
>JAATGO010000266.1 GCA_015654605.1 Betaproteobacteria bacterium | reverse complement strand
GAAGCTTTAAGACCGCATTTGCGGGCCAAGAAATATGCTTTTAAGCATATTGATTCTTTCTTAAAAATAAATATGTTTGTGGGATAAAGATTAGCTCCATCCATCATCTCCTGAAAATACGGAGAGTAATCTGGAAATAACTTCTTGACGACACTCTCAGTTTCTTTGATATCTCTATAATGGTGGTACAGTGCATTTTTATAATGTTCTCGAACTGTAGGATATCCAATGTCTTGAACATCGAATGGGAATGGGACAATGACATCATATTGAGTCACATAGTCTTTTATCCTTTCGTCGGTCAGAGCATATTTTTCTTCAAACCCCTCAAAAAACTTCTCTTCGTGAATAACGCCTGCAGCATTTAGTACTCGCTTTGCATTTATATCAAAATCAAGCAAGCGGCGATAATGCATGAACCCGTAATAATCCGATGTTAGGTCATTTTTCCATGCCAAATATTGTCCCGTTAATTCGCAATAAAATGGGTTCTTCTCAGAGATGTTATCCCCTGTATCATCTCCCAGTATGTGCAAATTCAATTTCGCATTTTTCTTGCCAACTTGAATCGGCTTTAGGTATTTGCTTCGCAGCAAATGCGACCGGTCAAAATAATTTATATAAAGTGAAATCATCGTAGATTTTCTATTATCATAATATTTTATCTATTAATTTAAGCGCTTAAGGCATTTACAATCTTCGCCATCATCAGCATCCATCCCATAAGATAATAATCATCACTACCCAAACCACATTGCTTCGCTACTTCAACAGGTTAGTATCAGGGGAAAATCTCCGCTGCTTTAAACGAGCATCCTTGAGCATCTTTTTGAGAAAGTATAGGTTGTTCACCTGCTACAATCGGCCAATCAATTGCCAAAACTGGATCATTCCAGACAATGCAACGCTCATGATCTGGGGCCCAGTAATCGGTACATTTATAAAGAAACTCCACCGATTCCGAAAGTGCAATAAACCCATGGGCAAAACCTTCTGGCACCCATAGCTGACGTTTATTATCTGCAGACAAAATTTCCCCTACCCATTGTCCGAAGGTTGAAGAAGATCGTCGAATATCGACTGCCACATCAAACACTTCTCCTGAAACTACGCGCATTAGCTTACCTTGGGCCTGTTGAATCTGATAATGTAGACCACGCAACACATGTTTATTTGAGCGAGAATGATTATTCTGCACAAAATCAACCGATCTTCCTATCGTTTCCTCAAATTGCCGCTGATTAAAGCTCTCGAAAAAGAAACCTCTCTCGTCACCAAACACCTTCGGCTCAAATAAAAAAACATCAGGAATTGCCAACGATGTAGCATGCATCAAAATACCTTTTCATGAAGTACGCGCAATAAATATTGACCGTAACCATTTTTAGAAAGTGGTTGTGCCAATCGCTCGAGCTGTTCTGCACTAATCCATTTCCGCCTGTATGCAATTTCTTCGGGACATGCGACCTTAAGCCCCTGGCGACGTTCCAATGTTGCAATAAACTGACCTGCTTCCAGTAGGGACTCATGGGTTCCTGTATCTAGCCATGCATAACCTCTTCCCATGATTTCTACGTTGAGCTTATCTTGCTTGAGGTACAAACGATTGAGATCTGTGATCTCTAACTCTCCGCGTTTTGAGGGTTGCAACTCTTTAACAAAATCGACCGCATGCTGATCGTAAAAATACAGACCAGTGACTGCATAGTTGGACTTTGGTTTCTCTGGCTTTTCTTCTAATGATAGCACCTTGCCCTGCTCATTAAATTCCGCGACACCATAACGTTCCGGATCATGAACATGATAAGCAAAAATACTAGCGCCTTCAGTACGTTCCATCGCATTGCCAAGCAAGTGGTGAAAATCATGGCCGTAAAAAAGGTTGTCGCCCAATACCAATGTGCTCGGATCATTGCCGAGGAATGATTTCCCGATGATGAAAGCATGAGCAAGTCCGTCGGGGGAAGTCTGCACTTCATATTGTAAATTCAAGCCCCATTGCTCACCATTGCCAAGTAACTGCTGAAACCGTGGCGTATCCATTGGTGTTGAGATAATCAGGATATCGCGTATCCCAGCCAGCATCAACGTGCTCAATGGATAATAAATCATCGGCTTGTCAAACACTGGCAATAGCTGTTTGCTAATCGCTAGAGTTGCTGGATGCAGACGCGTCCCAGATCCTCCAGCCAAGATAATCCCTTTTCGTTTCATACGGCTACTTTACATAAAGAAAATGATTCAATAACAAAGTTTGTATAAATCTTCTTGTCACCAGCATATGCAACAAGTGCATTCGATACTAGGCAGTAAGACATCAGGCGTACTGTTTTTCTACCCATTCACGATAGCTACCATTTACTACATTTTTTACCCATTCTTCGTTATTGAGATACCAGTCAACTGTCTTACGAATTCCTGTATCAAATGTTTCAGCAGGCTTCCACCCAAGCTCCTGGTTAATTTTTCTGGCATCAATGGCATATCGACGATCATGCCCCGGTCGATCATTCACGCGCGCAATTTGATCTCGGTAACTGCCGCTGCTCTTAGGCCTCAGTTCATCCAGAATGTCACATAATGTGTGCACAACTTCCAGATTGGTCTTCTCATTGAAACCACCCACGTTATAAACTTCACCAACTTTGCCAGCTCCCAATACGCGTCGAATGGCAGCGCAGTGGTCACGAACATACAACCAATCTCGTACCTGCTTACCATCTCCGTAGACTGGGAGAGCCTCTCCAGCGCAAGCTCTTGTGATCATGAGTGGAATGAGCTTCTCTGGGAAATGGAATGGGCCGTAATTATTGGAACAATTGGTTGTCAGTGTCGGGAGACCATAGGTATGATGATAGGATCGCACTAAATGATCTGATGCCGCCTTGGACGCGGAATAAGGACTATTGGGGGCATATGGCGTTGTCTCGGTAAACGGTGGATCATGAGGTGCCAAAGTACCATAGACTTCATCAGTCGAAATATGCAAGAACCGGAAATCTGTTTTTTCAGCCTCGCTTAAGCCACTCCAATAAATTCGCACTGCCTCCAGCAAAGACAATGTTCCCACGACATTCGTTTCAACGAAAATAGAGGGATCATGAATAGAACGGTCAACATGACTTTCCGCTGCGAAATGAATCACTGCACGTGGTTTATGCTGTGCTAATAGAGATGCAACTCGCACACTATCACCAATATCGCCCTGTTCAAAAATATGGCGTTCATCGTGCTGCAGTGCTGACAAATTATGGATGTTGCCAGCATATGTCAGCTTATCAAAATTCACGACCGACTCGTCACCATGCGCTAGCCAATCCAGCACAAAATTGGAACCAATAAACCCCGCACCACCCGTTACAAAAATCATTTACTAACCCTAATCCATTCATTCAAATCGGATTGATTTTATTCAATCAATAACATAAGCCATTCTGAAAAAAACCAGTTAAGGTCGCCGTGAAATAAATAACATTTTCTCATCATAAAACCATCATCGAAATCCACTGTATAAACTCCAGCTTTTATCTCAAACGCTAATGTTGTATGACTATTTATTGCATGGTTATTATTTACGCCGCGTATTTTACCTGGCAAATTCCTTTGGAAAAAACCACTTTTCCTACATCAACCTCATGTTGTTTTTTTACAATCGCGTAATATTAAAGGAATTATCCATACAGATCCGATTATTTTGTGTCTCTTTGTAAAACCAAAACAATTAACAATTAACAATTAACAATTAACAATATATTTTCCTATTCTACAATTCAGCCACAGCCGCCCGAGAAACCCTCAATCAGTCATTTCAGCAAGATGGTGCGGTTTATCCGCTCTTGCACTTACTATATAAAATAAAGATGCTGACAACCAACACCTCATAAACCCTTAGCACATTTAGAAATTTCTTTTCAAAGTCCAGCTATTCCCACACAATATCATTGGATAACCCCATATCGCAAATAAAAAATATCTCTACGAAAACTATTTCTAGTGGACTAGCATACAATACCCCCCATTCACGTCACTCTCCTCAATATGCCAACCTACGCCATCGGTGACCTTCAGGGTTGCTACCAACAACTCGAAAATCTGCTCGATTTGATTGACGATCAGTCACCGGATAGTCGCATCATTTTTGTGGGAGACCTGGTCAACCGCGGGCCACAATCACTGGCGACCCTGCGCCGCATCCGGGCATTAGGAACCCGCGCCGAGGCAGTACTTGGCAATCACGACCTACACCTGCTCGCTGTCGCACAGGGGATTCGCTCTCCCAATGCATCCGACACTCTGAGCGAGATATTATGTGCACCAGATCGTGAGGAATTGTTGGATTGGTTACGCCATCGACCAATGGCACTATTCGAACAAAACCATCTGTTATTTCATGCTGGTGTTCTACCTCAATGGGATGCAGAACAAACTATCTCTCTGGCACATGAAGCTGAAACCGCATTGCGCAGTGATGATTGGCTAGATTTTTTGCGTCACGTGTATGGCAATACCCCTGCACAATGGAATGACTCCCTGCAAGGATATGAGCGTCTACGCTGCATCCTTAATGCATTAACTCGCATCCGTTTTTGCAGTGCCGATGGAACGATGACATTCGAATTCAAAGAAAGTGTCGCTGCAGCGCCTCCTGGCTATATGCCATGGTTTGACGTTCCTGAGCGAAGAACAACCAATGTGACAGCCGTTTTCGGGCACTGGTCGACGCTGGGCTTAACACTGCGAGAGAATCTGATTGGACTGGATACAGGCTGCGTTTGGGGAGGGAAGTTGACGGCCATTCGATTAGAAGACCGACAGCTGTTTCAAGTCAATTGCCCACAAGCGCAACGACCTGACTGATGACTTTCTTACCATGCAAAATACCACGTGTGCTGGCCATTCTGGAATTTATTAGCTCTCCTGCTCATAGCCAAGTCCTGCTGCAATGGCACGGTGAGCAGCAACGGCCAGATCCCGTCGGCGCTGGCCAGCAGTCGCAATCATCGGCAACGTAATCAGCTCAGCCGTCATTGAGCCCGCTTTCAATATCATGATGATACTTTGCACAATTGTCGTGTCGCCAATATAGTTGGCCGCCGGATGTAACCGATTCTGTGCATCCACATAGCGAATCGCATACGGTTGTACTGGTACGCCTGTGTCAATCACCGCCTCAAACAAGTTGGAATGAAATGGCAGCAGGCTCCCTTGTGCAGCGGTCGTTCCTTCTGGAAAGAAAGCGATGTGATCACCTGCAGCGATACCGTCGGCCATGCTCTGAAAGATACGAGGTACCTCGCTGCGCTTACCACGTGTAATAAAAATAGTGCCCGTCTTCGCACATAACCAGCCAATTAGAGGCCATTTACGCACATCAGCTTTCGCCACAAAGCGGCATGGTTGCTGCGTATTGATCACAAAAATATCAAGCCATGAAATATGGTTCGAAACGATCATTGCAGGCCTTAATGGTATAGATGGTGCTCCACGCGTTAACACTCGCACACCGCAAATCATCAGCAATTTTGCCGACCAACGGCGAATCCTTGCCTGCCGTGCCGCCACATCAACCCAAGGGAAAACCAGGGAGCAAATCGCCAAACCCATCAACAAGTGCACAATCATGCGCAGCAATCGTATGAACATCATGACTATCTGTTACCACTTGATGACCACACATCTTTTGAATATCTCTTGCCATGGGCAAACTCAACCCTACAAAAGCAGGTAGATGGGGGAGCAACCGCTCCCTGCGACAATACCACCATATTAGTGCCGCTCAAATGCGATATGGCCGCCAACAATTGTCATCTTTGCCTGTCCTGCCATTTCATATCCAAGGAAGGGAGTATGTTTACCCTGGCTGGCAAGCACATTCGCAGCCACCGTCCAGCGTGCCTGTGGATCAAAAATACAGATATCCGCAATGGTACCGACGCTCAAATCCCCGGCCTTCAATCCGACAATCTGTGCGGCATCGCTAGTAATCTTGGCCAATGCCTTACCAAGCGCAGCCTGTCCATGGTCAACTTCATCGACCCACTTCAGCACCAACGGCAGTAGCAGCTCAAGGCCAGTCGCACCTGGTGAAGCCTCGCCAAAGGGCAACAATTTCTCGTCGTCATCTACCGGGGTATGATCAGAGCAAATAGCGTCAATCGTGCCATCCAGCAGGGCACTCCGTATAGCATCACGGTCACGCTGCGATCGGAATGGTGGGTTAACACGCGCATTGGAATCAAAAAATCCAATATCCAGATCAGATAAATGCACATGATGGACGCCAACATCACAGGTAATCGGCAAACCCTCTTTCTTAGCGGATCGTACCAGTTCCAGACCTGCCGCAGAAGACAAACGGCACAAGTGGATTCTGGCACCGGTGGCACGCACCAGTTCGAAAATAGTATGCAAGGCAATGGTTTCCGACATCACCGGTACGCCAGAAAGCCCTAGACGAGAAGCGACAGGGCCACTGTGGGCGATGCCATGTCGCCCCAGATGAGGATCTTGTGGCCGTAACCATACGGTGTAATTAAAAGTCTTTGCATACTGTAATGCGCTCAATAACACCTGCGTGTCCAGTATAGGAGCATCTGCCTGCGAAAAACCGACACATCCGGCATCAGTCAGCTCTGCCATTTCAGTTAAGGCCATGCCATCAAGACCAACTGTCAGCGCCCCCAATGGATAGACATGCGCCTGATTCAGTAATCTGGCACGATGTTTAAGCATTTCTACCAGGCCAGGCTCATCTAGTACTGGGTCTGTGTCCGGCGGACACACCAAACTGGTCACGCCACCCTGTATGGCTGCCTGCATTTCTGATTCTAGTGTTGCCTTATGCTCATATCCGGGTTCACGCAATCGGGCACTTAAATCAACCAGACCAGGCATAACTATCAGCCCAGTCGCATCGATTGTCCTGTTCACCGTAAAATCAGCGGGCGGGTGCCCAATCCCTGCAATTTTACCTGCCGCGACATAAACATCGAGTAAGTCATCAATTCCATTCGCAGGGTCAAGCAGCCGACCATTTTTGATATGTAATTTCATCGCCTCAGTTCCCCGCCACAATACTCATTACGGCCATCCGCACTGCGATCCCAACCGTCACTTGTGGCAAAATAACTGCCTGCGCACCATCTGCTACGGCGGAATCAATCTCAACACCACGATTCATTGGCACCGGGTGCATGACAATAGCCTCTGGATGTCCCCACGCTGGCCGCTCCGGCGGCAGTCCATAAATCTTTAAAAATTCCTGTGTCGCAGGCCACACAGCGCCGCACGT
>JAATGO010000283.1 GCA_015654605.1 Betaproteobacteria bacterium | reverse complement strand
TGATTTCCTATTGCTATTTATTTATTTATTTATATTTTTGCAATGCACAACGCCGCATCGTCACGCTGGGCTGTAGAGGTTGTATAAACGAATGTTTTTGCGCGTAGGTAGATGAAGAAAAGTTAGCAGTTATCGCAGCTACCTGGTCACATACCCTGTGTCCGACGCCGTATTCTTTTCCAATACCTCTCGCACTGCCACTTGCTCTCAGCTTGAACTTCGTGTCGTATTTCGCCATGTAAAAACCCCAAACGTTGGATGTAATGTCCAACGTTTGGGGTCAGTTCATTTGGGATGTTTATTAATTTTGTGGTTTTTGAATAAACACCCAATGATCAGGTGCTTATTGCAGCCAGAACATCATTACTGAATCTTTGATTTTTGACGCAGCTCTTGCTGATATGCCTGCAATTTTTGTTGTTGCAAGGCTTCTGTGATTTGTGGTTTAACTTCGTCTAAGGTAGGAACCTTGGCCGGACGCACGTCTTGCAATTGGATAACATGGTAGCCAAATTGTGTGTGTACCGGTGTTTCTGTGATCTCACCCTTTTTCAGCGCTACCATTGCATCTGCGAATGGTTTGACGAAAGAGGCTGGAGTCGCCCAGTCCAAATCACCACCGTTTGCCGCTGATCCAGTGTCTTTGGATTGCTTGGCAAGGTCTTCAAATTTGCTGCCAGCCTTGAGCTTGGCGATAATGGCTTTTGCCTCATCTTCCTTTTCTACCAGAATATGACGCACATGGTATTCCTTGTCGCCAGCTTGGGCTTTGAATTTATTGTATTCAGCTTGTATATCAGCATCGGTCACTGGATTTTTCTTGATGTAATTGCCCATCAATGTACGCATCAATACCAATTGGCGTGCTTGCTCTAATTGAGTTTTGACTTCTGGAGTATTGGCCAGTCCTTCTTTTTCTGCTTCTTGCATCAGAATTTCACGATTAATCAACTCTTGTTTGATGGCATCACGTAGTTGTGGGCTATCAGGTTGACCTTGAGCGACCATTTGCTTGACCATGGCATCTGCGCGTGCAGAAGGAATGGCTTTGCCATTAACGACAGCCAAATTTTGAGCGAAAACAGGTAAAGCAGCAGCTGCAAATAACAGCACCAGCAAACGAGCAGGTTTTAAAGTCATTATTAGAATCCTAAAAAATAAGGTGATTGGAAATGATGTGAAAGAATATTCAGTCGGGATTGAGTGCGATACAGAATAGTGTCTCTATTTGCATCTAGTGTTATCTACTCAGTAATAAATTCGCTATTTGTGGAATTCGTTGCTTCTGACGGTGCAATTGCCTCAATGGCAAGTGCATGAATATCCTTATCCATCATGTCTGCAAGACAATCATACACTAGCCTGTGGCGAATTAAACGATTTTTCCTCTCAAAAATACCAGAAATCAAGCGAATCCGATAATGTCCTCCTCCTGAAGCAGCTCCAGCATGCCCTGTATGTAATGATGATTCATCAACAATTTGGCAGTCAATTGGCGAAAAAGTTGCCTGCAGACGTAGACGAATTACTTCTGATCGAGCACTCATTCCGCATCTTTCATGTATTTTGATAAAAATAAACTTTGCACAATGACAAACACGAACATGAGCCCCATACCGCCGAATAACTTGAAATTGACCCAGGCATTGAGCGAATAGTTGAAGGCAACATACAGGTTAATTATGCCCATAACAAGAAAAAAAACCACCCATGTGACATTTAACTTTTTCCATATGGCATCAGGGAGTGCAATTTGTTTTTCCATCATGCTGCGAATCAGGTTTTTGCCAAAAAATAGATAACTGCCTAGCAGCCCCATGGCAAAGCACCAATAGAGGATAGTCGGTTTCCATTTAATGAATGTATCGTCACGGAAATAAATGGTTGCGCCACCAAAGATGACGATAATGGCCAGTGATACCCATAACATGCCATCTATTTTATGTTTTCTGACAAGCAACCAGCCAATTTGAGCCAATGAGGCTAGGATGGCAACGCCTGTCGCCAGTAAGATTGGGGCTTGTGCCTCGGTAACTGTCCCATTTGGAATGATACTGGAAAAATAGTGGGAAATGAGTCCTACGGCGGCATCGCCATGGCCTTCAGCCCATTTAAAGACGCCGAAAAAGAGAATGACTGGGAAGAGATCAAACAGAAACTTCATTTGGCTGGCTTACTTTCAGGTTGAGGATCAAAGCGTAATGAGGCTGAATTGATGCAGTAACGTAATCCTGTTGGCGGCGGACCATCAGGAAAAACGTGGCCGAGATGGGCATCACACACATTACAGATAATTTCAGTGCGTATCATGCCATAGCTACGGTCAATTTTCTCACGTACGTTATCTGGATTTAATGCCGTAAAATAGCTAGGCCAGCCGCAGCCAGAATCGAATTTCGCATCAGAGGCAAATAATGGTGTATCACAACAGACGCAAGTATAAATTCCTGTCTCATGGTGATCCCAGTAACGGCCAGTGAAAGCGCGTTCGGTTGCGCCATGACGCGCTACTTGGTATTCCAGGTCATCAAGCTGTGCTTGCCACTCTGCATCTGTTTTCTGAATTTTATGAGAACTCATGATGGTTTCCTTGTGGACATGAATTATATCTGGATATTGGCTATTCAAACAGGCTTATGAGGAGCAACTCACTTCCAGGTGAGAAGCCCAGGCAGGTGGTAAAGCGGCGTATTGGGCGTGGTCTGGTTGTTCATCAAAAGGCGCCTGTAAAATATGTAACAATTTATCTAACTCTGAGAAATCTTGATGTTATGCTTTTTCAATGGCGGCTTGTGCCAGGTAGTTGCGCAGCACATATTTGGGGTTGATTCGGTCCATTGCAAGCTTGCGCACAGCATCCACACTGTTTTCTCTACGTAAGCGCTCACGGTATTGCAAGGCCCATGCATCAAATGCGGATCGCCTGACGAATAAATCGCGTAATGGCTGATCCAACTCTGCATCAGATATACGCAAATCACTCAAGCGGCGAAAAAACAGAGGAAAGTCGACATGATCATTTTGCAGAATGGCAAACATGGCATCGAATAATATGCTGTCGCTCGCCTCACTGCTTTGTAGTCCTAGTTTAGCATGTAGCAATTGGTCATAGCGTTGATCAAATTCAGGTTGATAAACTGCAAGCGCATCTTCGGTGTCTTCCACACTACCAATCAGTGGCAACATGGCCTGACCGAGTGCGTAACAGTTCCAGTGCCCGATTTGAGGTTGGGCGGCATAAGCATAGCGTCCCTGTTGATCTGTGTGATTGCAAATATGATTGGTATCAAACGCTTCCATAAAGCCAAAAGGGCCATAATCTAGCGTGATACCTAGCACTGACATGTTGTCGGTATTCATGACGCCATGCATGAAACCAACTGCTTGCCATTGTGCAATTAAATGTGCTGTACGACGAGTGATTTCAGTTAGTAGTGCTTTATAAGGATTGGATGCACTACGTAATTCAGAATAAAAATGATCAATCACCGTATCGGCCAACAATTTCAGTTCGTCATGGCGGTTGTTGTAATACCAGTGCTCAAACGAACCAAACCGGATAAAACTAGGAGCCATACGCGTAACGACCGCTGTTGATTCCAGCGTTTCACGTCTGACTTGCAGTGCAGAGCCTGTAACGCACAGCGCGCGCGTAGTGGGAATACCCAGTGCTGCCATTGCTTCTGAGCACAGAAACTCACGAATTGAAGAACGCAAGACTGCGCGTCCATCTCCCATGCGGGAATAGGGGGTTTTACCAGCGCCTTTTAATTGAAGTTCAAGGTGGCTACCATCGTGGGTAGCCACCTCTCCCAGTAAGATAGCGCGTCCATCTCCCAGTTGACCTGCCCATATACCAAATTGATGTCCAGAATAGACTGCTGCTAGTGGGAAAGCGCTTTCTGCAACGCGATTGCCGGTAAACAGATCCACCAGCTCTTGACCAGCCTCTCCATTTGCTGCCTGTGGTCCCAACTCAATGAGTGCCGCTGCCGCTGGACTGAATCCAACTAGCTCCGGATCGGGAAGGGGCGTTGGTTGCAGGCGGGTATAAAACACTGGTGGCAATGTTGCAAAAGTGTTGGTAAATGTCAGTGAGCCAGCACGGTGGTGGAGGGGCATGAGTAAACAGTCATTAGACTCGTGGAAAAACAGTAAGGGCGTATCGTTAGATAAGGGCGTATATACAATAGAGATATTAGGGACGATGCTGCTATTTTGACAGATAAGCAGATATCTCATAGCATCGACTCCGTTTTCAGAGTTTCTATGCATATTCTACAGAGATTCTGGAGATTGTTCTGGCTTGGCCTACGTTAGGTAAAGCCATTGCCGATAGTACATAAAAAATGGATTGATGTGGAATTTGCGCTTGTTACACTTCTTAATGGACTGAGCTACGGCTTCTTGCTGTTCATGTTGTCATCCGGACTGACACTGATCTATAGCATGATGGGGGTCCCCAATTTTGCGCATGCCAGCTTTTATATGCTTGGTGCGTATGCCGCTTATTCCCTTGGTAATGTGCTGGGATTTTGGCCTGCATTCATACTTTCGCCATTGTTGATTGGCATACTGGG
>JAATGO010000300.1 GCA_015654605.1 Betaproteobacteria bacterium | reverse complement strand
GCAACGTGTTGCGATAGCCAGATCATTGGCAATGGCTCCACAGTTGATGTTATTTGATGAAGTCACCTCGGCGCTTGATCCACAATTGACAGGAGAAGTACTCAAGGTGATGGAAGATCTTGCTGCCAAGGGCATGACGATGATTTTAGTAACACATGAAATGGGTTTTGCCAGCAAAGTTGCAGACTATATTATTTATATGCGTGATGGGCTGGTATGGGAACAGGGAAGTGCAGATATTTTGAAACACCCTCAAACCCCAGAGCTACAACAATTTGTCAGTAACGAACTTTGACCGGATTTTATCGGCCTTGCTATCCATAACAACTATCTTGGAGACTACTATGAAACGCAATCGTTGGATATCTATCATTATGACTACTGCTGCCTTATTAGGTACGGTAAGTGGAACAGCGCAGGCAGCGAATCAGTTGGAGCAAATCAAGGCAGCAGGCGTGTTAAAAGTCGCAACATCATTGGGGGTGCCACCTTATACCTATACTGATGCCAATCTCAAACCAATTGGCTCCGATGTTGAAACTGCAGAATTATTGGCGCATGATCTTGGTGTCAAACTGGAAATCGTGAGTACGACTGTTTCTGCACGCATCCCAACGCTGCAATCAGGCAAGGCAGATGTTGTTATTTCTGTCTTGGCGAAATCACCGGAGCGAGAAAAAGCCATCGATTTTTCCATCCCATATTCTGTGAATGAGAACGTCGTGATGGCCTTGAAGTCTCTCAAAATTACTAGTTTTCCAGATTTGGCTGGTCAAGTTGTTGGCGTGACACGCGGCACAGTGGAAGACAAGAGTATTACGGAAAATGCCAAGGGCGCTACTATTCGCCGATACGAAGATGTGCCGACGTTGATTACTGCAGCAGTATCCAACCAAGTGAAAATACTGACAGGTTCTTTAACGACGCTGGCAGATGCTAATAAGGCTTCTCATAATGCATTTGAAAAGAAATTTGTTTTACTGGAAGCACAACTTGGTATTGGTATTCGTAAAAATAATCCAGAGTTTCGCGCTTGGGTTGATCAATGGATACAGACGAATCTGCATAACGGGAAGCTCAATGCTATCTACAAGAAATACAATGGTGTAGATTTGCCAGAAGAAATGACAAAAACAAAAGGCTGATCTGTTATGTATATTAGCAAGATCGAAGTGATTCGTTTGTCGATTCCTTATCAAGATGGCAGTCGCCCTCCAGAGGGAATATCGCAACAGGCTGAACACGTGCTGACTGGATTTTCTACCCAAAAGGCAATGGAGTCCTTATTGCTTAAGGTGACGACCAATACTGGGGTGGTTGGCTGGGGTGAGGCTTTTGGCCATTTGGCAAATCCAGCTACATTCACGGCATTGACAGAGACGGTTGCTCGTTATTTTATAGGGGCTTTTATTGATCAGTCAGAGCTATTGTCAGCTTCATCCCGTGTCGAACAAGCGCTGAAAGCATTTCATCTTTATGGTCGAACGGGGCCAATACTGTATGCTATTTCTGGTATTGAGATTGCCTTGTGGGATATCAAGGCACAAATACGCGAGCTTCCTTTATATCGCTTGCTAGGAGGGGATAAAGGGAGTAATCAGCCACTACAAGTCTATGCAAGTCTGGTGTCCTATCGTGAAGATGCAGCTGTAGCCATCGCCAATGCTCTTGACGCTGTTGCAAAAGGTTTTCGTTGCATCAAATTGCATGAGCTTGAATTTGACACTATCCAGGCAGTGCGGCAGGCTTTACCAGAAGAGGTGAGTCTGATGACAGATGTTAACTGTGCTTGGGCATTGACTGAAGCAATCGGTCGGGCACGCCAGTTATCATCGCTCAATCTAGGCTGGTTAGAAGAGCCGATATGGCCACCAGATGACGTTGAGGCGCTTGCAGTTTTGCGCGCAGAAGGCGTGCCATTATCTGCCGGTGAAAATGCGTCTGGGATTGAAGGGTATGCACACTATTTAAAGGTAGGAGCACTGGATGTCATTCAACCAAGTATTGCGAAAATTGGTGGAGTGAGTGCCATGCTGGAAGCATATACCTTGGGAAAGCGTTACTCTACCAAGGTTCAGCCACATTGCTATTACTATGGTGCAGGGCTATTGGCTACCGCGCATGTCATCGCGGGCATGGGGGGCACAGAGATGGTGGAGGTACCATGGGTGAGTTTTGAAGCACATCTCATTCCCCAGATGGCATTTGAGCCCAGCTTTACACTATTAGAAGTCCCTGGCCTGGGGTTTTCTCCAGATGCCGCAATACTACAGAACTATAGTATTGCTCATGCCACGATTGAATGACCAAGAGATCATCATACCTATAAGT
Source organism: Betaproteobacteria bacterium (assembly GCA_015654605.1). The sequence goes on along the minus strand of JAATGO010000300.1, from coordinate 467 downwards.
AATTATGCCGAGTTGGCTCAATCCATAGAGGGAAGGTAGATTATATTTTGTAATGGGATGTAATTTCCATGTTGCAATACCTGGTATTTTTTATGACTATTTGACGGGAATACACTGCCGCAGTTGTCTTGATGGCAATTGTGTGACGTGAGCTAAGGTACTGTGTATAATGGCGCGGGCACTCATTGGTTGTGCTAACGAGCAGATAATCGCTCCGCCAATATGGATGTATTGCAGAGGCGAACATGAGTTCGCCTTTTTTCTTATGTAGTGGTTCTTTGGTTTTTCTATATGGTGCATGAAAGTCGTGCACGGTATGAATCTGGCGCTGTACTCATTGACTGTTTGGATTGGCTGATCATGTTTGAATTTATTCGTACTCACCAGCGTTTAATGCAATTATTATTGCTGTTGATTATTTTCCCTTCTTTCGCATTTGTGGGCGTTCAAAGCTATAGTAGTTTTTT
>JAATGO010000004.1 GCA_015654605.1 Betaproteobacteria bacterium | reverse complement strand
GTCACTGTTGACAGCCCATACATATAACAACCAATTACCCGTAAATAAGGATGAACTGAGCAAAAATCCCAATAGTACGCGTGGCTGGCGCAATACGGGAGATAGCCAACGCCATTGGTGCCGCCATAACAGTACAAGGCTCAAAAAAATCAGCGACCAGAAAAGGCGGTGTACCACAATGTCAACTGAAGAGATTTCCTGCAGTAATTTGAAGTAAACCGGAAACAGCCCCCATAACATGAAGGAGCTTATAGCGTAAAGCATAGCGACACCACGCAATGTAGGCAAAACATGGCAGTGCCACATCATCAGCTTCGACACCGCAAGACGATATTATTGCAGGAATTTCTTATCCAGGTGAAAGAAACAGCATTTATTGCAAAAAATAGAAAGATTCACAGGAGCAAAGGAGCAATAGCATAACTACATTCTGCCCAGAGGGAGCGGCCGGTCTGGGCAAATGATTGCGTTACAAAATGCGTTTATATACTCCTACATAAGCAGGTGCACCAGGCACATACTGCTCATAACACTTCATTATTTGCTCAATGCTTGGCAACAGGAGTATGAGTATGTTTCGCTGCCAGATGATAAAACATAAAAGCAGCAATACTACATACTGCCATCGTAGTCACTAGAGGTAGTGCTGAGGCCTCATGCCAAGCGCTCATGGCTAATCCAGACAGCATACCCAGACCAAACTGCAATGTGCCCATCAATGCCGAGGCAGTTCCTGCCTGTCGCCCCTGCTGCGATAAGGCGATAGCGGCAGTATTGGGTCCAATAAAACCATAACAAGATAAATAAACAAAAAGTCCTACCAGCAACAACGGTAAACTATTCACGCCACAGGCAACAAGCACAGCAATCAATCCCAAAAGGATGGGAGGTATCCAGAGAACTTTGCTCAGCACTTTATTGGCACCTAGCTTAACCACCAGGCGTGCATTAATTTGTGAGCCGATAATGAGCCCTATGGCATTGGCTCCAAATACAAAACCGAAATGTTGTGGCTTGATACCGTATAGCTCAATCAGGACATACGGGCCACCACTGATATAACTAAACATACCGGCCTGAATCAGGCCTCCGCATAATATATAAGAAATAAATTGGCGATGTTTGAATAGCCCCCAATATTGTTGTAGTGTGCTGCCTAATTGCAAAGGTACCACGTGTTGCCGATCCCGGCTTTCCGTCATGACCCAATATGTCCCTGCAAGGCACAATGCACCAAACAAAGTCAGTGTCACAAAAATGGCACGCCAGGTTGATATGGTGAGCAATACTCCACCGATAAACGGTGCCAGGATCGGTGCCAGCCCAAATACTAACATCAACATAGAAAACGCTTTTGCCGAACCATCTGCCCCCATTTTGTCACGCACAACCGCACGCGAGATGACCATCCCCGAACATCCCCCAAGCCCTTGGAAGAAGCGCAGGATCATCAATATGTCAATATCTTGGACAAAAATACAGGCGAATGTAGCAATCAGATAAAGCCCAATACCAAAATACAAAGGAGGCTTGCGGCCAAACCGGTCACTGATCGGCACATAAAACACCTGTCCGATAGCCAGCCCTGCCAGGAAAGTCGACAGCGTCAACTGCACTATATTGCTGGCCACTCCCAAATCTTTGGCAATAAACGAGAAACTCGGTAAATACATATCGATGGATAATGCCCCCATCGCGGTCAGTGCCGCCATGAGTATGAGCCAGGCAGGAAAGTGACTGCCAGGACTGTCTGTTAGTGAAGAATTAGTTTGCATGAAAAAAAGAGGAGAAAAAAAATGCCATGCCAGCAATCAGTCAAATCAGTACTCTACCTGCTTCCGCGAACGCACATCATCCTGATTGCGATGCATTTTTTCAAGAATTTTCTGTTTTTGTTTAATGTAAAGATGGTAGCACATTCGTTTATCTAAGTATGCCAATTCCTGTTGATTCTCTAGTGTAGAAAATACAATCGCCACCACCAATGATGGCAACGATATTTTCTTTTATCATTTTTCGCGACGAGGGGATCTGATTTTTCCAGCATGTCCCGGTACATTTGCACCAGGACGTCCCAACCCCTTGCGCCCCTTCTCATCGTGCTTGCTCGTATGCTTATCCATACCACTGCGCGCACCTGCTTTAGGTAATGGTCTTTTATCGTGATGCTCAGTACCATTGCCAATCGTGCTGATCCGCAGCTCCTGCCCAGCCAATTCGATCCCCTTTAGTTGATGCAACAATGGTTTTGGCATGCCTGCCGGTAAATCTAGTGTACTGTGATCTGCATGAATATCAATACGACCAATATGTTTGGCGTCTAATCCAGACTCGCGTGCAATCACCTCGACGATACTAGCAGCAGTGACGGCATGATCATGGCCGACTTCAATACGGAAGGTCTGCATCTCAATCGTTGACTGCGGCTTGCGCTTGCGTTCATCTTTTTTTGTAGATACATGCTCAGATTTTTCCGTCACACTGCGTTGTGCACGTGCCGTGTCTGCCTGTCCTCGTACTTTTTGTGATGCTGGAGGAACCACCACTGTATTCTCGGCACGCATGATTTTCAATTGTTGGCCAGCTACCCGTACATTCTTTAACTGATCCAGTACCTCGCCCTGTATGTCATCCGGTAGATCCAGCGTACTGTAATCGTCGAAAATTTCGATACGCCCAATATGCTTCGCCTCCATCCCTGTCTCATTAATCATTGCGCCAACAATATTGCCGGGTTTAACACCATGCTGCAAACCCACAGCAATACGATAGCTCTGCGTTCCTGCCACTGTCCCGGGTTCGGATCTGCGTGGCCGAGTTTCCGTATTGCGTTCCGTTTGCTCTACACGTGCCGACCGTTCACTGCGCTTGCCTCCGTCGACCTCTCCGGTACGTGTCGTTGTTACACCATGCTCTTGACTGATCTGTAATTGCTGCCCAGCCACCCACACTGTCTTTAAGTGAGCAACGATATCTACGGGCATATCATCTGGAAGATCCAGAATGCTGTAATCGTCATAGATTTCAATTCGGCCAATGTGTTTAGCATCCATTCCGGCTTCATTGGCAATTGCGCCAACAATATTGCCTGGTTTGACACCATGCTGATGACCCACGGCGATACGATAAGTCTGTGTGCCAGGTGCAGCAACGTGTGCACTGCGCTCTTTTCTGATAGGTATACGGTGATCAGAAGCCTCTCTCTGCACCTGC
>JAATGO010000112.1 GCA_015654605.1 Betaproteobacteria bacterium | reverse complement strand
GAAAAATACGTGATGGGGCGGGAAGCAAGCTGAAGATTGGCATAGAAGGTTTTCTTATTACATCAAGTTTCAGGAGATAGGGCGAATAACTGGCATCTCAACGGTGTACGGCCAGGTACCTGCGATGACGTTTCTTTGGTACGGTGTGATTGATGCAATCTGTGGATTGATACAACCTGCGTACTGTGCTTATGTGCTGTGCTTATGAATTACACAGAAGGCACATGATCCTATTGCATAAGATAAACAGAATGCTACATTGTACCTAAAGTGAATGTTTAGGCAATGGTAACATCGTCAAGACAGCAGCTTTACAGAACTTTACCTGGATTCATCAGGTTCAACGGATCCAACGCCTCTTTGATACGACGCATCAGTTGTAATTCGACTGCCGATTTGTAGCGCATAATTTCCTCTCGTTTAAGTGCGCCAAGACCATGTTCGGCGGAGATTGATCCACCAAAGTTATCAACATTGTCATGGACTATGCGATTGATGGTAGTTTGCTCTGCCAGAAAATCAGTATCACTGACGCCGACAGGGGGGGAGATGTTGTAGTGCAGGTTGCCATCACCTAGGTGGCCAAATGTCACCAGCCGACATTGTGGAAAAGCTGCCTGCAATTTGGCATCTGTCGCGGTGATAAACTCACCGATGCGGGATATTGGCACAGATATATCATGTTTGATATTTTTACCCTCACGAGCTTGCGCCATGGAAATATGTTCACGTAATTGCCAAAGAGATGCTGATTGCGCGAGAGAAGAGGCGATAGCAGCATCGTCAATAATGGCTGTGTCCAGCGCATCGCTGATCAAATTCTCAAGCATGGTCTGTGCATGTTCGGTTGACTCATTATCCGATATTTCCAGCAATACATAATGCGCATGCGGTGTAGGGAAAGGTTGGCGCAGTGAGGAAAAATGGCGGTTGACAAGCTGTAGGCAAAAATCTGACATGAGCTCGAAACCAGTTAGCGTAGCGTGGCAATGGTTTTGTGCCAGAGTGAGCAGGCGCAAGGCGTGTCCGGGTGTGCGTAGTGCGGCTAGTGCTGTGACTTGTGCTTTCGGTAGAGGAAACAGTTTGAGTACTGCTGCGGTGATGATGCCTAGTGTTCCTTCTGCACCAATGAATAAGTCGCGTAAATCGTAACCAGTGTTATCTTTGCGCAGACCGCGCAGATTACGCATGATTTCCCCTTGGGCAGTGACGACTTCGAGTCCCAGACACAGTTCACGTGTATTGCCATAACGCAAAACACCAGTGCCGCCAGCATTGGTTGATAGATTGCCACCAATTGTGCAGCTGCCTTCGGCAGCCAGAGATAGAGGGAATAATCTGTCCGCATCTCTGGCTGCCGCCTGTACTTGTTGCAGAACACACCCTGCTTCTACCGTGATGGTGTTATTGATGGTGTCGATGTCACGAATCTGCTTCAATCGGGTCAAGGACATGAGCACGGCTTTGCCACTAGTATCAGGCACGCTACCTAGCACTAGCCCGGTATTTCCTCCCTGCGGTACGATGGGGATCTGAAAGGTATTGCAGATGCTGACCAGTCCAGCAACCTCGTCAGTAGATACTGGGCGCAGAACGGCTAATGCCTTGCCGGTGAAACGTCCACGCTGATCTGTCAGATAACTGGCAGTATCATGGGAGGCAGTCAAGACATAACTGGTCCCGATGAGATGGCGACAAGCTTGCAGGAAGTCATTCATGGCGTGTAGGTATCGTGACGAGCCTGATGGATTGCCTGTTGCCCCAGTTTTTTAGCTGCCTTCTTATAGGGACGCAAATAAAGAATTACACACAGGAAGTAGAGGGAACTTAATGCGAGTTCTGTCCAACCGAGCATGATGGATACTATTGCATGGTCACTTGTGGCGTGCACAATACCTTCTGCAAAATACAACAGTATGAGCATGGATGACCATTGCAGCGTATACACATCGCGTTTGAGGACGCCACACAATGGTAACAATAGTGGCAAGACTTTGAGTACCATCCACGAGCCTCCGGGGCGCAGAGGAGACAACACCAATTCCCATGCTATGCAAAGAAAGATTAGCGCAATAAGACTGGTAGCAGCCGCAACATGATAAATACGTGTGATATTCATGATGAATTTTTGTTCTGCTGCAATGATAATGCTGTTTGCGCTAGTCGTTTTCCCAGCGCGATAGCGAGCGCACGCGAGTCATCCGTCATGCTGCGCGTACTATCCGCTCCTGCCCAATGACTTGCGCCATATGGTGAACCACCACTACTGGTATTCATCAGTGCGGGTTGTGTATAGGGAATGCCCAGCAACAGCATGCCGTGGTGCAGCAGAGGGATCATCATCGATAACAGGGTCGCTTCTTGACCACCATGCAGACTTCCTGTTGAGGTAAAGACGCAGCCAGGTTTGCCTACTAACGCACCACTGAGCCACTGTGGTGCTGTATTATCCCAAAAATATTTCATTGCGGCGGCCATGTTGCCAAAGCGTGTTGGTGAGCCCAACGCCAAGCCCGCGCACTCTTCCAGGTCGCGTAGTTCCACGTAAGGCGCGCCACTGGTGGGGATATCTGGCGCACTTGCTTCAGTCACTGTTGAGACGGCGGGTACTGTGCGCAGACGTGCATCACAGCCTGGTATACTTTCTACTCCTTGCGCGATAAGTTCGGCCAGTTTTCTGGTCGAGCCATGTCGAGAGTAATACAGTATCAAAATACTTATGTTGGTGGTGGTCATCATGTTGGTATTATAGATGCGTTTACAACGCAATAGCGAAGGGTGGGGTTTGCTTTCATGTAGAGCTCTTTGTCGCTGATATGGTTTTTTGCCTGGTTCAAATAGATACCTGACAGCGTCAGGTATCGCAGACTATTTTTAGATTGTCATCAATGCTTTTGACTTTATTTCGCCGTGTTCAGGGGTTGTCACGTCATCAGGTACGCGATTTGTTCCGGTTTGCTGTTCGTCGGCTAGGAGAGGATCGCCTGTCGCAAGTAGCAGGTAGTTTGACGTTTACAACGATTCTTTCATTGGTGCCGATGCTCACGATTGCGTTTGCAATCTTCACAGCCTTTCCTTTATTCAGTACTTTTCGAGCTTCTTTGGAGGCCTATTTTGTGCATAACCTCATGCCGAAGGGGGTTGCCAATACCATTTTGAGTTATCTCAATCAGTTTTCGACCAAATCAGCACGCTTGTCAGCGTTTGGCGGTATCGCGCTGATTGTCACCTCGGTGCTGACAATGTCGACGATTGACCGAGTTTTCAATCAGATATGGCGGGTTAAAAAACAACGTCCTTTGATGCAGCGTATTCTGGTGTATTGGACCACCATTACTTTGGGGCCGTTGCTGATTGGCATCTCCATTAGTGTTACTTCCTATTTATCCGCAGCAACCAATGGCGCTGTGGCGAGTGTGCCACTCATTGGTACCGGTTTGTATACCGTAGTTTCAGTACTATTGACGACAATTGCCTTTGCGCTTCTATACATGGCGGTGCCTAACCAATCAGTGGATTGGCGAGATGCCGTCTGGGGTGGCCTGTTGGCCGGGGTCGGATTTGAGATTGCCAAGCGCTTGTTCGCCACTTATATCATCAAGTTTCCTACCTATACGATGGTCTATGGTGCAGTCGCTGCATTACCGATTTTTCTGATATGGATTTACATGCTGTGGATGATCACTCTTATGGGGGCTTTATTAGCAGCGGCATTACCGATTGTACGTTATGAGCGGTGGTGGCATATCCCAAAACCTGGCGGTGAATTTATCGATGCAATGAAAGTCCTGAGAATATTACGGGATGCACGTGTAGGCGTAGATTCCGCTGTGGTTGATATTGCTGCGCTGCGTGCGTTGACGCATTTTGGTTTGGAAGAGTTGCAACTACTGTTGCAAAAAATGCTTGAGGTTGGTTGGGTTGGGTCATTAACGTCAGATACCCCCAAAAAACCAGGGCGAGGGGGGCGTACTGCTGATGGTGTAGATCGCTGGACGTTGTTGGCAGATCCAGCACATATAAAACTATCTGATATCTACCGTCTTTTTGTATTCGATACGAGTAATGGCGGGGGGGACGAGCAAACCCTGGTCGATCAATTGGAGGCGGTAGTAACTCCTGTCTTGAATCAAACACTGGAAGAGTATTTTCAGCAGCAGGATGCACAGGGCAGTACGTTTGATTATGGCAACGATGGGTGGCAAAGCCGGTAAATGTCGTCGATGTGCCACACCCCAAATAGGATGAGAGTAGGATAAGAGTCGCCAGCAAATAAGCGAATTGCGGGCATTCACATATCACCATAAAACCATATATAACCGTTTTGATGTTGTATGGTGCTTGCTTATGTCCTAAGATGAAAAGAAGTACATTGTGGTGCTACTCTAAGAAAGATCAGCTCTCGTAAAAGTTGAAGGAGAGTAATGCAACACATGGTTCAATACAGGTAGAATAAGTGCTGTTCTTTTATTTCTTCTGAGAAATAATGTGCGAGAGTGGAGCAAAGTGCTAAGTGGAATAAAGCGTTATAGTTAGTGAGTACGTCCGTAACAATGACATGAGTAGATTAAGTTCGGTGTAATCTGTATCCTGTGCCGTATGGTATGTAGTGCAAATATATATTTTTATAGGAGGATGACATCATGAAAGTCTCTGAAATTCTTAAAGTCAAGGGCAACATCCTGTTTACCGTGACGCCAGATAGTCCGATTGCAGAGGCTGTCTACATTATGGCAGAAAAAGACATTGGCTCATTGGTGGTAATGGAGTTTGGTGAACTGGTAGGCATGCTCACCTTTCGTGAAATTATGAAGGCATTGCAGGAGAATAAGGGGGCAATCGGTATCAATACGGTACGTAAGCATATGGATGACCACCCGATTACAATCACTCCCGATACTGATCTCAATGAAGTGCGTCGCATCATGCTGGAAAAACATGCTCGTTATGTACCTGTGATGGATGCGAGAACATTGCTTGGCGTGATATCGTTTTATGATGTTGCCAAGGCAGTGCTCGATGCACAGGGATTCGAAAACAAGATGCTCAAGGCTTATATTCGTGATTGGCCTGTAGAGGAAAATAATAGTAACTGAAATGTTTGTAGAGGCGATGCAGATAAATCGGCATTATATCTTGAACAAAAGGGGGCATTAGGGATCGCCCAGATGCCGTATATCAGTGTGCAATAACAATCTTGCTAAGTCACACTGGTCACTTCTTGCTACCGTTCATGTATAGCCAGTATAAATGACCGGTTTCTTATTTTTATCCAGCTTCTTTCATGTCCCAACCAAATCAGTTTTCCCTGCTGACACAGCGTCGTTTTGCTCCCTTTTTTTGGACTCAGTTTTTTGGCGCATTGAATGATAATATTTTCAAGACAGCGCTGCTGACGATCATCGCTTACGATGCATTAAATTGGACGCAGATGGATCGCGGTATGCTGAATAACCTGATTCCAGGCTTGTTTATCCTGCCATTCTTTCTTTTTTCGGCAACGGCAGGTCAGTTCGCCGATAAGTTCGAAAAAGCACGTGTGGTGCGTTACATCAAATTATTGGAAATTGTCGTCATGGTGGTGGCTTGTTATGGTTGGTTGATCCATCAGCTATGGATATTGGTGACAGCAGTGGCTGGCATGGGTATTCACTCAACATTATTTGGGCCAATTAAATATTCCTATTTGCCACAGCAATTAAAGAAAGAAGAATTAATAGGTGGTAATGGTGTCGTTGAGATGGCGACATTTGTTGGTATTTTGCTGGGCGAATTATTGGGCGCTGTGCTGGTTGTACAGCACACTTGGGGAGTTCAGACAATCGCGGTGGTAACGATAGGCATTGCGGTGTTGGGATGGTTGGCTAGTCTTTCTATTCCATTTTCGCCAGCACCTGCTCCTGAACTGAGAATCAATTGGAATCCATTTTCTGAAATGGTACGCAATATCCAGTTCTCACGACGCAATCGTACTGTCTTCCTTGCTATGCTCGCCAATTCCTGGTTCTGGTTTTATGGGGCAATCATTTTGGCGCAGTTTCCCTTGTATGCCAAAGAGTATTTGCTCGGTGACCACAGCGTTTTTGTATTGTTGCTGATGGTGTTTTCTGTAGGTATTGGTGCGGGATCATTATTGTGTGAGCGTTTGTCCGGAGGGAAAATAGAGATTGGGTTAGTGCCGCTTGGCGCGATTGGTTTGGTTATTTTTGGTACAGAAATTTATTTTTCCAGTACGGCATACGCGGGTAGCGCAGAGGTTGATTTCCATG
>JAATGO010000136.1 GCA_015654605.1 Betaproteobacteria bacterium | reverse complement strand
TTTGTGCTGCACAACAGCCTCTTTCTTGTCGCCCACTTTCACAATGTCATTATTGGTGGTGTCGTGTTTGGTTGCCTCGCAGGTATCAGTTTCTGGTTTCCTAAAGTCTTTGGTTTCACACTTAATGAATTCTGGGGAAAAGTCTCATTCTGGTGTTGGTTAATCGGTTTCTATCTCGCCTTCATGCCACTTTACGTACTCGGTTTCAAAGGCATGACACGGCGCATGAATCATTATGCCGTAGCTGACTGGCATCCATACCTGATCGTCGCATTGTGTGGAGCACTAATTATTGCGGCAGGCATTTTGGCAATGTTTATTCAACTCTTTGTCAGTATTCGTGATCGCAAGAAAAACATTGATTTCACAGGAGATCCATGGAATGCCCGCAGTCTTGAATGGTCCACTTCTTCGCCCGCGCCATTCTATAATTTTGCACATATACCAGACATTACCTCTCTCGAGCAACACTGGAGTAACAAAGAAGCAGGAACTGCCTATGTACGCCCTCTAAAATATGAACGCATTCACATGCCACGTAATACGTCTGCTGGTGTTATTGTTTCCCTGTTCGGCTTTGCCCTCTGTTTTGGTTTGGTTTGGCATATCTGGCCTTTAACCATCCTCAGCTTCATCGCGATGATCACAACATTCATCGTTCGTACCTATAACAATGACGTCGACTATTATGTCCCCGCCGAAGAAGTTGAGCGGATAGAAAATGTACGTTACGCACAACTGGAAAAGGCGATCTAAATCATGCACACTACGATGACGGGTGAGCTCCACCCCAACATGACGAACCAACACGTTGTTGAAAACCATCAACATCATCATGATAATGGCTCTAAAACCACCATGGGATTCTGGATCTATCTCATGAGTGACTGTCTGATTTTTGCAGTTCTGTTTGCCACATTTGGTGTACTCGTTGAACAAACAGCAGGAGGTCCCGCTGGCAAAGACTTGTTTAGCTTGCCGTTTATCCTGGGTGAAACGATGCTGCTGTTAGTCAGTAGCTTCACCTTTGGTGTCGCCATGCTCAATATGCAAAATGGGAAACGCTCGCGACTCATTGCCTGGCTATTAGTCACTTTTCTAATCGGTGCGGCCTTCGTCGCGATGGAAGTTTATGAATTTTCTGAACTGATTCATGACGGTGCAGGACCAAGCACAAGTGCCTTCCTGTCGTCCTACTTTACACTAGTAGGAACACATGGCCTACACGTTACCTGTGGCTTACTCTGGATCCTGATCATGATCGACCAGATTTCTCGCTTTGGTCTCACTCCTGTCACACAACGTCGACTGGCTTGCCTAAGTCTGTTCTGGCATTTTCTTGATCTGGTCTGGATCTGCGTCTTCACCTTTGTCTATTTACGCGAGTTTATCTAATGACATCTCATTCCCATGAAACACATACCTCTTCTCATGGCAGTATGAAAAGCTACCTGATTGGATTTGGCCTATCTCTCATACTGACATTTTCCGCATTTGGTGCCATTATGATGAAAATAGGTTCTTCCACAATGCTATTAGCTACCATTGTCATACTTTGTGTGGCACAGCTTGTCATCCAACTGATATATTTCTTGCACATTGGCGCAGCACGTAGCCAACGCGCCAACACAGGGATATTTATTTGCACAGCACTGTTGATCGCCATTATTGTGGCAGGCTCTTTATGGGTGATGCACAATGCCAATATCAATATGATGCCAACCAGTGTGTCGGTCGAGCGCGCAATGGTACATGACTGAACATTACGCATCATGACTCACATGCACTTTCACCTTCATTCTATCTATTGATAGAATGAAGAAAGCTTAAATAATCCATAACCGTCAGAATCAAGTTTTTCTCCTCATTAAGCCACATCAGAAAAATTCCAAACAAGCTCCCAACAAGCACTTCCATTACCTGCTCTCATCGAACGCCTTATCCATTCCTTGAAATAGCAGCTTACGCAGGACATGCACCAAACTAATGCAAATGCTGTTGCCCGTAACTATCGGCGACCTCTCCTTTTTGCACAGAAGATTATCTGATGGCCTATTTCCCGGCAATTCCGTAATCCTGCAGAATAGGCATGACATATGCTTCTTATACTTGTCGGAAAAAGATAAGTGTTGCCCATTCCTGACCAGTATTATTAATTAGTCACATGGGTAATGCAGGTCCAAAGAGATAGTACATAACAAAGTAAGCTCCTATCACTATTCTATTGAGGTAAAAATGAAGTTTACAAAACTGACAGTATTCGCACTCAGCAGTCTATTTATCATCACGGCACAATTGGCTCAAGCTGATGCGTTAACCGATATCCAGAAGTCCGGCGTATTACGAATTGCTATACCGCAAGACTATGCTCCTTATGGTTCCGTCAATTCAGATATGCAATTACAAGGATTGGATATTGATGTCGCCAAACTGGTCGCCAAACATTTAGGAGTCAAGGCAGAATTGATTCCCGTCATGAGCGCCAATCGTATTCCCTATCTACAGACACACAAAGCTGACATTGTCATTTCCACACTTGGAAGAAGTGCTGAACGTGAAAAAGTTATCGACTTTAGCCAACCCTATTCTCCTTACAACAACAGCCTATTTGGCGCTGCCGACATCAAGGTATCAGGCCCAGCTGATATGGCAGGAAAAACCGTTGGCGTTGCTCGTGGCACATTCGAGGATACTTTTTTGACCGAGTCCGTTCCCAAAGATACGGTGATCAAACGCTATGAGGACAACAATACTCTGATTTCCGCTTATGTATCTGGGCAAATTCGTCTGATCGGTACAGGAGATTTTGTTGCTGTGACGCTAGGAGAAAAAGACCCTGCACATAAACCGGTACTGAAATACATTATTCACGAATCCAGTTGCTCGATTGGTCTGAATAAAGGAGAGCCGGCCCTATTGGCAAAAATTAATGAAGTACTGACACAGAGTAAAAAATCAGGCGAATTGAATGCTATTGTTCAAAAATGGCTTCATGTCCCATTGCCAGACACCATGGCCGCGACAACAAAATAGTGCCTTCATCGTCCTACAGCGAGTGCCTTCTTGAGAAGGCATTCGCTCTATCCCTCAATAGATTTTTATAAGCAAGCTGAATGATACCCAAGTATATCTCTCACACATCTACATGCTTATCTATGGTGTAGCACAATAGCGGGTTCGCCGAGGCACGCGTAAATGACGTTTCAGACATCAGCAGATCTAATGATAGTGTCGCTAAATCATCTGCCAGTGGTTCTGCATGAATATCTTTTTCCTGATTAACGATTTTGCGATAGGTTCCACATTCAGAACAGGTTTCTGCAAGCACGACACCATCACCACCTGCAATACCTTCATAAGCAATACCGCTGACAGAACCACAATGACTGCAGGAGACGCGCACCTGATGCCATTCAGTTTCGCATACACCACAATGTAGATAACGATACCCTTGCCCCTGAAAACCATGTCGAATCACACTGGCTACCGGCAAACTACTACATACTGGACACACTGTTGATGGCTCTAATTGAGGAACATCTACCTCACTAAACATACCAGCACGACAAGCAAACGCCACTTGTAAAGCAGCAGTAATGAAAGGAGCACTTCCCAAATCCGATGGATGACCACTTAATATAGCAATCGCCTGCGCATCCAAGTCATGATCATCTGCATGTCGTAACTTGGCAGCAATCTCCGCATAATGCGCAGGTAAATACTGCGTATCTGTATCGAGAATATCCAACAATGCCACAAGAATCTTACGCCAGGCGGGATCAAGATGCCCTAGAGCATTTAACAATGGCATGGCATATTGCTGTGCGCGTTCCACTGTACCTGTTGGCACTGGAGTGAGTACCACTGCTACTGCAATCGCTGCTTGTGCCCGCACCAACCGCGTAGCAAAACGCAAATAATCAGCAATCGCATTTCCTTGTGTCAGTTGTTCAAGGCGAAGAACGCGTTCAGAAAAGAGTTTCTCCGCGTTCGGTAAACGAATGCGTTGAATGCTACTTTGATCAAGCGCCTTGATCTCGCTTGGTTGAAGGATACGTGACATGCAGAGACACTCTCACAATGAACATATCAGTCGCTAGTGAGATCTCTACTAGCGACTGATCGTGGTGGATGGCTGACCCTATCAGGCAGTCAGATATTCTGTGTATTTTTATTGGCAGCAGCTTGTTCTTTGGCGACAATTTCCTTGTACCAGGCTGGATGATTATGCTTTACCCAGGCATAGCTCACCGTCCCTCGTAACATGGCTCCCATAGTACCCTTGACCCAGATCGCCGCATAAATATGGACGATAATGGCACAAATGATCACAAAGCCAAAGATGGCGTGTAATAACGCTGAAACACGTATGATACCAATCGGGAAATATTGGGAAAAATAGGCGCGCCAAATAACAATCCCTGATAATAAAAGACCACACATGCATACAATCAGAACAAAAAACAGCATCTTCTGTCCGGCATTGTAACGGCCAACCGGAGGTAGCTTATCCTCACGATTCGCGACAACATCTTGGATATGTTTAAGCCATAAAACATCGTTTTTGGTCATGATATTGTGGTGCCAAAAACGGACGACTAGCCCAATAAAGCTGACAAACATCACCACTCCCAGAAACGGATGCAATATCCGTGTCCAAGGACCACCACCAAATAGATTGGTCAACCAAAACATGGCGGGATGAAACAGTGAAAGTCCA
>JAATGO010000189.1 GCA_015654605.1 Betaproteobacteria bacterium | reverse complement strand
GCCAGATAAATGCATTTTCAGGAGTGAAGAATAACGCATTGGCAAGCGATTTGACGCCTGCTGCTATCAATAGATATAAAATGACTAAGGTTGGTTTTGGTGCTTCTTTGCGTAGCAGTGTAAGAAAGGCTAGCGCGGCACCGGTGAGCCCGCACACAGAAATAAGGATTTCAGATAGCCAGTATTGGTACGTAGAGAGATGCGCATTATTGATCCACCAGGTAGTGAGGTCGATGGGTGTTTCAAACAGATCCGATAGCAGGTTTGCGAATAGGGGGAGTATATGGCCGAGGCCGAATACATGATTTTGTGGGTAGATAAGCGCTAATGGCCATAGGCCAACGATGACCAGACCTCGACTAGCACCGTATGAGAACCAGTGTTTTTGCCATTCGATGAGGCGGCTATTTTGCAAAAGATAACGATTTACCAGCAGTGCCAATAGCGCGCCAAGCAGGCCACCAAGAGTATTGGTAAAAAGATCCAGATTGGAAGAAACACGAGTAGGTAGATAAGTCTGAATCGCTTCCATGCATGCCGACAGGATTACACTGGCCAATATACTGGTAATGATGGCAGGGGCAGTCTTGATTTTAGCCTGTAGGCAGAGTGTCATTAACAGGCCGAAGGGAGCGTAGCCGACGATATTGGTCCAGGCATCAAATACTGTCCAATAATAAGGTAAGCGAGCCCAAAGATAGTCAAAAGGGGCTAAACCGAGGTCACGCCAACCAGAAAATGGATAGCAGCTGGCATACACAATCAACAGCGTATACACCACTAAGCTAACTGTAGTGGATGAGGCTGCGGTATGCCTTTGCTGTTTTGAGGCAGAAGGGTCTACCGTGTTTTTGTCGGGAGCTTCCATGTCTATGAGAGTACCCGATTTCATCTTTGCTTGCATCCTTTCTGTCCTGGATTTGGAAGGTATCAAGAATTGTAAAATGTATCGACTATGCATTTCGATTATGTATCTGCCGGGAAGAGAACTTTTGAAGAATATGCATGAAATGTGCGCTAACCGTTACAATATGCGTTATGTATGCATCAACACCCGATATGAGCACTGTGACTACACTAGATATTCCCCCCGATTTGTTAGCAGCGCGGTTGACGCGTCGGATTGCTGACTCTAGTAACGAGAATGCAAAGTCAGTTGTTATTCGTGTGGTGGCAGAAACAGGATCGACCAATACTGATTTGTTGGCAGAGATAGAAGCATTGACCAATCCGGTTCTGTTGGTCGCATTGTCACAGACCGCTGGACGTGGTCGTGCGGGACGTGCTTGGCGGACGACAGCAACTTCGGCATTGACGTTTTCTTTGGCATGGCATTTCAAACACCCCATACAGGCATTATCTGGGCTACCCTTGGCTGTGGGTGTTATGTTGGCGGAAGCTTTGCAAGTATTCGGTGTAGCAGTTACCTTGAAATGGCCAAATGATATTTTGCGCGATGGAGCTAAGCTGGCGGGTATATTAATAGAAACCACGCCTGCAAAGAGACGTAGTAAAGCAACGGACATTGGAACAGAAGATGAGGCAGGTACCTGGGTGGTGATAGGTATCGGGCTTAATCTGGATTTGTCGGCACATTTGCATGATCAGATTGGTCGTGCTGCGGCAGATGTGCCAGAATTGAAGTTGCACGGTCGGGAGCGCTTGCTGGCCATTATTCTGAGCGCATTGGTGGATGGTTTGATACAGTTTGACCAGAATGGCTTTCGTGCTTTTACACATCGTTGGAATGATCTACATGCCTGGCACGGCCGACGGGTGCGGGTATTGGATGGAGAACGCACTGTGCACGAAGGAATCGCAGTTGCAGTCGATAGCAATGGCCGTTTGTTGATTGATGGTACAAGGGGACGGGTAGCCGTAGCTACCGGCGATGTGTCATTACGTTTGCAGGATCAGGACGATGTTGCTATTGGTTGATGCGGGCAATACACGAGTGAAATGGGCGATCCCGATGCCAGGAGGTATGCTTGGCAGTGCCTGGTTGCATCAGGGAGCAGTCGCGCGAGCGCAGTTGGAGGAACTGGCAGATAGCTGGCGTGTCTTGCCGATTACACGTGTGTTGGTTTCCAATGTTGCCGGAGTTGCTCTGCGTACAGCTTTGCCAGATTTGTTGCCACATGTGGCAACATCAGCCATCGACTGGTTTACGTCCCAATCCGCATTGGCTGGAATACGCAATGCCTATAAAAATCCAGAGCAGTTAGGGAGCGATCGTTTTGCTACAGCGATTGCTGCACATGCCCTGTTTCCCGCAGAGGCGTTGCTTATCGTTACCTGCGGTACGGCAACGACAATCGATGCAGTCAGCCCAGATGGATTATTTGCAGGAGGTATGATCTTGCCAGGTTTGGGACTGATGGCGACATCACTGGCGCTCAATACCGCACAATTGCCGCAGATTAGTGACATGAAGACTATTTCGCCCATTTTTGCGGATAACACGATCGATGGCATTATTTCCGGCTGCATTGCAGCACATATTGGCGCTATTGAGCGAGCTGTTGCAATGCATAAACGTCAGTATGGGGATGTGCACTGTCTTTTGGCCGGTGGCGCGAGTACCATGCTAGTTCCATATCTGGAAATACCTTACACTCAAGTTGAGGATCTGGCCTTGAAGGGATTGCATATTGTTGCCAGGTAAATATGAGGTTGTATATTCTGTATATTGCCAGGGTGACTCGGGGGTATGTGGTGGAATGAATGGGTACTTTGCTTTTTTCCATAAAATGTATTCTTGTATATAACCAAATGAGTGATAAATTATGTTGAAATCATGTTTTTGGTTATTATTAATTGCTAATATCGCGCTGCTCTTTTCCCAGTTGAGTTCTTTATCGACCGCTTCAGAGCGGCATGAGCCTCAGAGATTAGGGCAGCAATTACATCCAGAAATACTGACGATTTTGCCGCCAGATAGCGCCAAGCTAATGGCGCCAGCATCAGTTCCACCTCCAGCAGTAGCACCAGCACCTTTACCCTCCTCGACGGAGTCTCTGGCCGTTTCCTCTCCGAATCCTGTGCTACCCGCGCCAGTTCAAGCACAAAAGGGGATGTGCGTTGAAGTCGGAGGCATTACCAAGGAAGAGGCAAACAAATTCCAGATACAATTGGCCGATATGATCCCCGCCCTCAAAGTTGAGCAACGCGACGTGCCTGAGACGATCAAATACATGGTGTATTTACCTTCGCAGGGCAGTAGGAGCGGTGCCGAGAAAAAAACGGAGGAATTGCGTCGGATGGGAATACAGGATTTTTATATCCTTCCAGAGTCGGGTAATAACCCCTCGTTATTTTGGGGTATTTCACTCGGTATTTTTACGACGGAAGCGGCTGCCAAAGCTTTCATCCAAGGGCAAGTCATTTCCAAGGGAGTGACTAACGCGGCCATCATTGCGCGTAACAGCTCCGTCAATAAAGTGGTTTTTCGGCTATCTAATCTGAATGCCGAGACCAAAGAGCAATTGGTACGGTTGCGTAGTGATTTTCCGCATCTGGCGTTACGTGATTGTATAAATTAAATCGGTATTTCTCAATAAATATCGAGAGACAGTGGCAAATATTGGTATTCGTCCAGCATGAACGAAGTTGTCAGTGCAAATGCCGCTAAAACGCAACAAATTAATTGTGCTTTCCATGTAAAATCGCGGACATTCTACAATATTATTCCTGCTCAGGATTTGCTCCATGACTGATTTCCAAGACGTAGCCCCTGCCATTAAGGCAGAAATTTTGGCAGAGGCTCTGCCTTACATCAGAAAATTCCATGGTAAAACGATTGTCGTCAAATATGGTGGCAACGCGATGACTGAAGAGCATCTTAAGCATGGTTTTGCACGAGATGTTATTTTGCTCAAATTGGTTGGGATGAATCCTGTTGTTGTCCACGGTGGCGGTCCACAAATTGATAATGCACTGAAAAAAATCGGGAAGCAGGGGACTTTCGTGCAGGGTATGCGGATTACCGATGAAGAAACCATGGAAGTCGTGGAATGGGTGCTCGGCGGTGAAGTGCAGCAGGACATTGTCATGTTGATCAATCATTACGGTGGACAGGCAGTTGGGTTGACAGGGAAAGATGGCGGTTTGATTCGCGCTCACAAGATGCGCATGCCCGATAAGGAAAAACCCGGAGAATTTCTTGATCTCGGCTTTGTGGGCGACATTGATGCGATTAATCCAGCGGTGGTCAAAGCGCTTCAGGATGATGCATTTATTCCTATCATTTCACCGATTGGCTTTGGTGATGATGGGCAAGCCTATAATATCAATGCCGATGTGGTTGCAGGGAAGATTGCTGAAATTCTCCATGCAGAGAAGTTGATCATGATGACTAATATTGCCGGGGTGCAGGATAAAAAAGGTAATTTGCTGACCGATTTATCCGCACGTGAAATTGATGAGATGTTTGAAGATGGGACAATTTCTGGTGGCATGTTACCAAAAATATCTTCTGCGCTCGATGCTGCGAAATCCGGAGTCAATACCGTGCACATCATTGATGGCCGCATTGAACATTCGCTATTGCTGGAGGTATTGACCGAGCAGGCTTTTGGAACAATGATCCGTTCGCATTGATGCTTTGTGCTGCTGTCAAAGCGGTTACATATGTTGTCTGAGGCGTACGCCGCGTAGATGCCTATGCAGTAGAGTCGTATTCAGTAAGTCTAAATGCCTAACAAATACCAAAAAAGCTTAATAAATACGCTCTACATAGCATCCCTGTTGCTGCAAAAGAGAAGGTACGTTGACAGGGCCCGTTAAATGGAGAATGCCAATCGCTGCAAACGCATGATCCTGCTTACGTAGCAGAGAGATAATTCCCTGGGCCAAACCTGGATTACGTTGTTCGAGAAGAGGCCCTCTAGCAAACCGTCCGGCGAAACTTTTATCCTTCTCCATTTCCTCGTTGAGTTTCTCAAATCCGGCTACATCAGCCTTGCGCCACAATTCTGCAATCTCAATGACTTTGCGGGCTGTGTTCGGGTTAGTAATTTCATCGATCGTATCTTGTAGCAGAGCGACTTGTTCATTGATGCTTAGTGTGCCAAACAAAGCCGTTTGTTTTTCTGCATTTTCCAATTCAATAACTGTTTTATTATGTTGCTTGGCATAATTGGCCAGGTAACCATCGACACCATCTTTTGACTGATAACCATTGCTACTGAATTCATGCACAGTTAGTATTGTTGCGAGTAGCCAAGGACGGAATCTAGCCACGTCAGCAGGTGCAATGTCATATCGTTTCAATATTTGTTGTACTTGTTGCTGCAGATGAGGGGAGAGAGCATTCTGATAGGATTGCCCTGGTGGGTAGAAAGCATATTGCGCCAATGCCTGTTGTAGTGCCTGACTCTTGCCCGGGTCAATTTCTAAGGCAATGGTGGACGCCTGTTCAAGCGCCTGCATGACGCGCGGCTCAAGTGGATAAAAGTCATGCGTACCTACATGGATCGTACCAAACAGGTAGAGTGTATGTCCTGCATCCTGAATTTTAAATAATGCCCCACGCGGCGGTATTGGCGGTTGCGGCAGAGGTGATACATTATCTGCTGTCCGCGTTTCTAGCGTCTGCGCCCAAGAAAAACTCGGATGATAAAAACAAAAAATCCAGGCTAATATCACTATAATCGTAGATCGTGCTTTCACTATTTCCCATTCAACATAAATACCAACGTGCAAACGACCTCAAATACTACACCGCTCTGGCTATTTGATCTAGACAATACCTTGCATAATGTTTCACATGCAATTTTTCCAGCAATTCATCTCAATATGAATAGATTCATTGCGCAGGTTTTACAAAAACAGGGGTTGCCCAGTGACGCTGCAGCAGTCAATGCACGTAGACAACAATATTGGAAATCGTATGGCGCTACATTATTAGGCATGATGTTACATCATGACGTGCGTCCAGCAGATTTCCTGAGAGAGGCGCATCGTTTTGATGATTTGGGCACGATGATACGTGCCGAGAAAGGCTTGCAACATCTGCTAGAGCATCTGCCCGGTAGGAAAATTCTCTTGACCAATGCTCCGCAAACTTATGCCAGACAAGTGTTAAAACACATTGGCTTACATCGACATTTCATGAAACATATTGCGATTGAATCCATGCACATACATGGGCGCTTGCGCCCCAAACCATCGCGTGTCCTGTTACGTAACATTCTAGCT
The DNA here is from genome assembly GCA_015654605.1 of Betaproteobacteria bacterium. The sequence goes on along the minus strand of JAATGO010000189.1, from coordinate 496 downwards.
AGAGAACATACGCCAGCTCACCGCTGCATTTTGGTCGAAGATACAATCATCAATCTGAAAGCGGCCAAACAGCTTGGATTGCGCACTGTCTGGGTGACCCAATATATGGGAAGCGATACGCTTTCTCCTATGATCAATATACAGCGCAAGACAATGTGTCCAGCGTATGTTGACGTTAAGGTGCGATCGGTCTTACAACTAAGCGACCACCTATCCCGCTTGATGTTGCGTTAAAGCCCGCCTGGTGTTGTTGCACCTCCTTGCCGTACTCACGTACTGTCTGCGTCGATGCGCCTAACCAGGCGGGCTTTAACGCAACATCAAACGGCTGAAATTTTTAGGGTGGCAGAGCAGGTTGTTTAGTTATCCGATTTGTTTCTGACAATCAGCACAGATACCTTTGATGGTCAGTTCAATTTCATTGCAGCGGAATCCAGATCCTAGGGATTGTTGTAGTAATGTTTGCAGACGTGAGGTGACGCTGGAGAGTTTGCTG
>JAATGO010000402.1 GCA_015654605.1 Betaproteobacteria bacterium | reverse complement strand
CTTTGGATGGGAGTGCTTGCCAAAGTCACCAATATAGCGCACTATAGCGCCTGAACCAGAAAAACTATATTTTCATTATGACTTTTGTAAACGCTTACGAATTTTACTTTTACTTTAGCTATTCCAGCCTCAAGGCGGTGAAAAGCGGTAAACGTTCGTAAGTACAGACTAACCGAATTTCAAGAAAAACCGCCAGTGTGGCGGTTTTTTTTTACTTAATAGAAATGCAATCAGGAGAAAAAATGCCGCGTACCGACGATTTACGTATTAGAGAAATGAAAGAATTAATTCCTCCATCACATTTGATCCGCGAGTTTAGCGGCAATGAAAAAATACAAAGTACAACGGCTGAGTCTCGGACTGCATTGCATCGTATTTTACATGGGCAAGATGATCGTCTTATGGTTGTCATTGGTCCTTGTTCTATCCACGACACCAAAGCAGCCATGGAGTATGCTCATCGTCTGGTGAAAGAGCGGGAGCGCCTAAAGGGTGAGCTGGAAATTGTCATGCGGGTTTATTTTGAGAAGCCGCGCACAACAGTTGGCTGGAAAGGGTTGATCAATGACCCGTATATGGACAATAGTTTTCGGATTAATGATGGTTTGCGCATTGCCCGCGAATTATTGCTCAATATTAATGATTTGGGCTTGCCAGCAGGTACTGAATTTTTGGATGTGATCAGCCCGCAATATATTGCTGACCTGATAAGCTGGGGTGCTATTGGAGCTCGGACAACGGAATCACAAGTACATCGGGAGCTGGCATCTGGACTATCATGCCCCGTTGGCTTTAAGAATGGGACTGATGGCAACGTCAAAATTGCAGTAGATGCTATCAAGGCCGCGTCCCAACCACACCATTTCCTATCTGTCACAAAAGGAGGGTATTCAGCGATTGTATCTACGAGTGGTAACGAAGATTGCCATATTATTTTGCGTGGAGGAAAAACTCCCAATTATGATGCCGCCAGCGTTGACGCAGCCTGTCAGGATATTGCCAAAAATGGCTTGGCAGCACGTCTGATGATTGATGCCTCTCATGCAAACAGTTCCAAAAAGCCTGAGAATCAGGTTCCAGTGTGTGCTGACATTGCAGGCCAGGTTGCTGCTGGTGATACACGTATCATGGGCGTCATGGTGGAGTCACATTTGGTTGCAGGACGCCAGGATCTGGTTCCAGGCAAAGAACTGATTTATGGCCAGTCAATCACAGACGGCTGTATTGATTGGGATGATAGTGTTGCGGTGTTACAGACCTTGGCAGATGCGGTGAAACAGCGCCGTCTAGCAGTTAGTCAGTGAGTAGCTAAGTTATTTGGGACAAGCTTGGCAGGTCATTTTCCTATTTTCCTCTGTAGGGATACTCCTGCCAGTCTCGTTTTATTTGGTCACGGAAATTAGTCACGGAAATTGTTGAACGCCAGAGGAAGATCCGTGACTTCTTTGCGTAGAAGTGCCATGGCAGCTTGCAGATCATCGCGCTTGGCACCTGTAATGCGCACAGCATCACCCTGGATACTGGCTTGCACTTTCATTTTGCTGTCTTTGATAATGCGATCGATCTTTTTGGCAGCATCGCTTTCGATACCATTTTTGACTTTGATGACTTGCTTGACCTTATCACCACCGATTTTTTCAATTTTCCCAATATCAAGAAAGCGCACATCTACGTCGCGTTTAACCATTTTATTGGTCAATACGTCGCGTACTTGTCCCAATTGAAACTCAGAATCGGCAAAAGCAGTTAAATCTCGTTCTTTCTGTTCAACGCGGGCATCACTTCCTTTAAAATCGAAGCGAGTACTGATTTCTTTATTGGCCTGATTGATTGCATTCTTCACTTCGTCCAAATTGGCTTCGGAGACGGTATCAAATGATGGCATGATGTTTTCCTTTGCTTACGACTGTAAAGATATGATTTTAACGGACAACATGCACTAGAGCTATAATTCTTCCCTTATGTTTCCATTGCCGCTACAACGAAATTTCCCCCTGATTG
>JAATGO010000236.1 GCA_015654605.1 Betaproteobacteria bacterium | reverse complement strand
GGCGGCGGGCACCAAAAATGGCTCGAGCTTCATCTGGTGTCGGACTGGCGATAAATGCTCCTCGGTTCGGGATGGTTGTTGTCAGTCCTTCGTGGCTAAGGCGTGCCAATACTTCTCGGACACGCGTACGATTGACATTAAAAATACTCGCTAATTTTTCTTCCACTAGTTTGGTTCCCGGGACCAGGCGGTGCTCCATGATGGAGCTGAGTATCCGTTCGTAAATGATATCGCCTGCCATTGGTTTGGCATTAATCGCTTGTCCAGGGAGGGGACTGTTACCTGATTCCTTGGTGTTTCTTTCAGACTTGATTGCTGGCATGGTGTGTCGGTTCATGCACGCTCCTAGAATGCATTACATTATTTTGTGGCTATATATTGTCACAATTTAGATCAAAATTCATAACATTTTATTATTTTTTTTCGCACCATCTTGGCGTTATTCTTCTATTTTTTCCTCAATTTGGATAAATTATTACCCATTCTGGTGCGTAATTTGTCACAAAATACTGATTGTATGGAGGGTTGCTATTGAAGTTAATCCTGGCACATCTATTGCATTAATTGTCGCAATATATAAATTTAATTGTGACAATTATTGTGGAAGTCGTGTTTTTTTTAGGGAGAATCTCTATGCAACATCAAGTTCAGGAACGGATTTTTGTGACAGCTGTGATACAGCGTAGCGTCATGTTATTGGCTTTGCTTGGGGGACTGGCATTTGGTGGTGTCGCCCAGGCACAAGCAAAACCAACATTCAAGATGGCTTACGCCAAGTGCGCACACTGTATGGCGATGTCGTTAGTACCGGCATTAGCAAAAAACGTTGATATCGAAGCGATTAATTTCAATGCCGGGAGCGATGCATTAACGGCTTTGGTTTCCAAGGGGGTTGATATCGCACAGGTGACTTACCTTAGTTTTGTGACTGGTTTGGATAAAGGGTTTGATCTGGTTGCTGTGTCAGGACAGGTTAATGGTGGTTCTGAAATGCTGGTAGCCAAGAATACAGCATTGGCATCAGATGATTGGGATGGGTTAAAAAAGCTCATCGCGCAGTATAAGGCACAGGGAAAACCATTCCGTGTTGCTGCTTCACGCGGGAATGCACAGGATCTACATATGCGAGGCGAAATGGCATTGCATGACATTTTGCCAGGTAGAGATGTGCAATTTATCAATATCCCGAATCCATCAGATCATGCGGCGGCGCTGCAACGTGGCGAGGTTGAGTTAATTTGTTCGGTCGAGCCATTTGCTTCGCAAATTCGCCTCACTGGTGTGGGTAAGCACTTCGCATTCCCCTACAATCAGGCAGCAGGTCGCTTGACGAATTTGATTGTGACACGCTCTGACGTTATCAAGGCACATCCTGCTGAAGTGCGTGAAACGGTTGCTGCAGTAGTGCGATTGGTCGATAGTCTGCAAAGTGATAAACAGGCTTGGATTAACAGCATCGTCAAGGGTACTGGCCTTGATAAGACGATTGCGACAGAGGCATTAAAGAATGCTTACCCGGATTATCGGATGTATCGTCAGCCTACCCAGGCAATTGCCACGATGATGAAAGATCTGAAATATATTTCCAGCGATGTGTCTGCACAGATTGACAAAAATATGGACTACAGTTTTCTGATGGATGTCACAGGAAAGCCTAAAGCCGCACTTGGTTATTAATAGAGTTTATTAATAGAACTCCATGGAAAGAAATGGAAAGAGAAAGGGAACGGTGATGAGTAAATTAATGCATTCTTTGTCTGAGGCGAAATGGCGATTTACAGTACCCGTATTACTGATATTGTTTTGGGAGGTATTTTCCCGTTCAGGTGTCATTCCCGCTTCTTTGTTACCGGCGCCATCTAGAGTATTCATGACATGGATGGATTGGATCTTTGGGTTTAATGATTCGGCGCAGGACAGCAGTGGTCGTTGGGCCTCGGATGCTCTTGCTAGTTGCCTGCGGGTGTTTGCTGGTTATGCTATAGCGGCTGTATCTGGTATTGCACTGGGGGTTGCCATCGGTTGGTGGCGGTGGGTAGAAAAGGCGATCGAACCTACCATCCAGATGCTGCGCCCGATTCCTCCTGTGTCATGGATTCCATTGGCAATTATCTGGTTTGGTATTGCAGATAAGCCCGCCATTTTTCTGGTATTTCTTGGTGCCTTCTTCCCGATTCTGATGAATACGGTACATGGTGTGAAAACGGCTGATCGTAATTTATTGCGTGCAGCCTCCATGACTGGTGCTAATCAGGGGCAATTACTACGGTTTGTGATATTGCCAGCGGCTATGCCAAGTATTTTTTCTGGATTACGTATTGCCATTGGCAGTGCCTGGATGTTGACGGTGACAGCTGAGATGGTAGCAGTCAAGAGTGGGCTCGGTTATGCACTGTGGGACTCCTATTATTTCCTGCGCTACGATCTGGTGATCGCTGCCATGATCAGTATTGGGTTATTGGGATATCTGGCGGATGTGGTACTGAAAATGATCATGAATTCTGTCCTG
>JAATGO010000147.1 GCA_015654605.1 Betaproteobacteria bacterium | reverse complement strand
TTGCTTGATATAGAAATGCCGAGAATAGATGGGTTTGATATGAGCCGTCGCTTACGAGAGAATTCGCAGACAGCAGATATTCCTCTGGTGATGGTGAGTTCTCGAATTGAATCGAAGTTCAGAAAGCGGGCATTGGATCTTGGTGTTGATGCGCATATTGGTAAGCTATCTCAGTCAGAACAACTATTAAAACTCATTCGTCGCTTGTTGCTTCATAGAAGAGCCAAAGGATAGTCCCTGATCATGGATTTCCTATCTTTTCCTATGCTCTATAATTTCTATTTTACTTACCACAGCGATTGCAGGTGTTGTTAGCATTACAGCCGCCGCTATTTTCTCTTTTACACTATTGCACGCATTGCCAGAAGCATTTGAGTTAACTGTCGGACCGCACCAACTGTTTGTGATCCTGTTTGGTGGACTTTTCGCATTTTTTCTATTGGAAAAGTTCGCTATTTTGCGTCACTCCCATCATCATGGACATGATGATGGGAGGCAGACAAAGCAGGATAGATGATCTTGATTGGTGACGGCATGCACAATTTTACCGATGGCATATGATTGCCACTGCTTTTCTGGCGAATCCTCATCTAAGGATGGTAATGGGGTTGGCGATTATTGCACACGAGACTCCCCAGGAAATCGGAGATTTCATTGTGTTGCCCAATATGGGATTTTCACGTACACGTGCTTATTTATGTGTATAACCTGATTTGCCACTCGATGGCAGTATGGGGCGGCTTGCTGGGATATTACATGTTGGAGCATGGTATGGAATGGATTCCGTATGTGTTGGTATTTGCTTCATCGGGCTTTATTTATATCGCCGTCAGTGATTTAATGCCACAAATGCAGCGGCGTGCCACGCTACAAGAAACCATTCGCTAAATTTTATTGATAGCGCTCGGCGTACTGATGATGTTGATGCTCACCAGGTATCCCATGGACATTGACTTTTGAGCATGGGATGGCCGAGCTTTTGATAGTAGTAATGCGTCAGCTGCCGGTAGCGACTGGACGGGTGGAATCAGAACTCCACTCACTCCAGGAGCCTGGATATAGTGCTGCTCCAGGTAAGCCTGCAATTTCAAGTGCCAGCAAATTGTGACAGGCAGTGACACCAGAACCACATTGCATGACCGCTGTTTGAGGATGACTGACGAGTGCATGCCATTCTGCTCGCAATTGGGCAGCGGATTTGAAGCATCCATCCTGATCCAGATTATCTTTAAAAAAACGATTAATGGCACCAGGGATGTGCCCACCGACAGCATCAAGTGTTTCGTTTTCTCCACGAAAGCGATCTGGTGAGCGCGCATCCACTACGCGCAATGCTTGTGTTTCCAGGTTCTTTAGCAGAATATCAGCATCGACCGTCGTTGTCAGTGGGGGATGATCTTGAAGAATGCCAGCAGTATTGGTCGTCGGAAGAGTGGTCGAGAGCAAGCCTCCCTGCGCTTGCCATGCTGCCAAGCCGCCATCGAGTACAGCGACCTGTGCATGACCCAACCAGCGCAGTAGCCACCATAGACGTGCGGCAAACATCCCGCCCTGTGCATCATAAGCGATGACTTGCGTGTCATCCTGAATTCCTAGGGAGTGTAGTGCTTTGATTAATGCATCGCGTTCAGGTAAAGGATGGCGTCCTCTGAATTTGCCATGGCTATCTGTATGGCTTCCTGCCAGTGTTGTATCCAAGTGAACGAAATGCGCTTGAGGAATATGGCCACTCAGATAGGCTTGGTAACCTGCATTTGGATTGGTCAGATCATGTCGACAGTCAAGGATTTTCCAATGAGGATCTTCAGCATGGGAAAGTAATTCTGTAGCTGAAATAATGGTGGTCCAACTCATGTGTTCTCCTATATTGTGCGAATGAATGCAAGAATGCATGCACGAAAGAGATATTTATCGGCACCATTCTTGTAGACTCGTCGTAGCATGATTGTAGAGTTTTTTCGCTGTCTGGCAGAAGAAAATTTATTATAGAATATTGGTAGGATGTTGGAATAAGGAAGAACGTTTATCGACTATAAAGAGTGGGTAATCATTGGCGGCCGTATGCATCATGCGACGTGGTTTGTCCTCAGGAGATCAGTGTGATGCCGATACCAGTCTCCTGAGGATAAATGAGTGCATTACAATTGGATTTTGCGGCGATACCACTCGTGGAAATGTTGCATGCCATCTTCCATTGGAGACTGGTATGGACCGACTTCGCTGGTGCCGCGCTCCATCAGGATACGACGCCCTGCATCCATGCGTAGGGCAATTTCATCATCTTCAACGCAAGTTTCCATGTAAGCAGCTCGTTCGGCTTCTACCATCTCTCGCTCAAACAGGGCAATTTCTTCTGGGTAATAAAATTCAACGACATTAGTCGTTTTTTGAGGGCCATTTGGCCATAGCGTTGACACTACCAGTACATGGGGATACCACTCTACCATGATGTTTGGATATATCGTAAGCCAGATAGCACCAAACTTGGGAGGCTCACCATTGCGGAATTGTAATAATTGTTGTTGCCATTTCTGGTAAGCAGGAGAGCCTGATTTGCTGAGGCCGCGGTTAACGCCCACAGTTTGTACGCTGTAGTTGTTGCCAAATTCCCAGCATAGATCATCACAACTGACAAAGCTACCAAGGCCGGGATGAAATGGCTCTACGTGATAATCTTCTAGATAAACTTCGATAAAAGTTTTCCAGTTGTAATTGCATTCATGAATTTCAACATGGTCGAACATATGACCAGAAAAATCCAGTTCGTTGGCGACACTGAGTTGTTGCAGTTGTGCAGCAACATTAACGCCATTTTTCTCAAACAGTAGACCGTTCCAATTTTGCAATGCAGTTTTGGATAGATTCAGGCACGGTGTTTCACCAAAGTGTGGTGCGCCAATGAGCTCCCCTTTCAAATCATACGTCCAACGATGCAAAGGACAGACGATATGAGGCGTGTTGCCACGGCCATCAAGCATTTTAGCTTGACGGTGACGGCACACATTAGAAAGTAATTCTATGCCGTGTGCATTGTGTACCAGCATGCGACCTTCATTTTCCCAGGGTAACGTTGCATAGTCACCTACCTCGGGAACCATTAATTGATGGCCAGCATAGCGTGAGCCTTGCTGAAACAATTGATGAGTTTCGCGCTCAAGGAGCGCTGCGTCAAAATAGACGTGAACGGGAAGTTGCGCTTTGGAACGCGCCAACAACTTAGTCAAAGTAGCAAGATCGGACATCTCCGCCCCCAAATTAATTTGCACCAACCTAAGAGAGAAAGAATCCGTAAAAACCTGAGTTCAAATAATATGAAAGAAGGAAATTTCGGACAGAACTAGCGATTATGCCACAAAATCGTAAGATATTAAATGCAAATAACTTAAATTCTAGCTTTGGCGAGTATTGTTTGCCGTTTGTTTTAAAATACTGACCTATATTTGATATGATCTGATATGTCTAAAAAATCTGTAAAAGCAAGAGGTACTGCAGATGGTGTACAAGCTTCATTCGAAGAGGCGATGCAGGAACTGGAACAGCTTGTTGTCCAAATGGAGGCAGGAGAGTTGCCGCTGGAAGCCTCGGTAGCCGCCTATAAGCGCGGTTCTGAGTTAGTAAAATTTTGCGCTGAGCAATTA
>JAATGO010000418.1 GCA_015654605.1 Betaproteobacteria bacterium | reverse complement strand
ATGTATTGGCCAAATATGTCATGTGTGTCTCCTTGATGGATTTTTATAATTAGAGGGCCCCACTCAAAAGACCCCTACAACCTCGCTTGTGCTTTGGTTGTTCTTTTTTAAGCATGACATTCACTCTACGTGGTGTTTTGACCTAGCCATGCTAGCTATGTTTTCCTTGTTAGTGTTTCTTTCAAATCTGCTGCCGAATGTTCCACTAGCTGCCGCATAGTCGCCTCAGCCATCATGGCATCGTGTGCTTCGATTGCCCGCAATACTTGTTCATGTATTGGCAAGGAAAGTTCGTGTGCTTTGGGTAGCATGCCGACAATATTATTGACAGTATGCAAAGCGGTCTTTACTACAATGCCCATTTGCTGTAGAAACTGATTAGCACATGCGTCTAGTATCAATGTGTGAAATGCCTCATCGCTCTCCTCATAATTAACAATTCCTTGAGTGCTTAGTACCATGTTCTGGTAAGCTCCTCTTATTGCCTTTATCTGCTCGGGTGTTGCCATTTTTGCTGCTAACGCAGCAGCTCTGGGCTCAATTAATGCCCTAAAGTCAGTCAGATCACTTAAAAACACACTGTCTGCAGGTGCATTAAAACGCCAACCCAACACTTCCTCGTTAAATAAATGCCACTCCTTATGGGGTCGCACCTTCATGCCTATTTTAGTTTTCACTTCAACCACACCATTAGCAACTAACATGCTGATTGCTTCACGCATCACCGTTCTGCTAACGTCGTATGCTATTGATAGCTCTTCCTGACTAGGTAATGTATCTCCTCCAAAACGATTGGCCGTAATTTCTGACACCAACTGATCGGCAACACGTTTTGGTAATGTTTTTTCAATTTTTCTGCTCATTTTTATTTATCATATAATATGAATATAAAGAAAGCAACGTAATTTCTAGCTGCCACTACAAGGGGAAATGGTACACATATCATATGATGATTTCCATCCAAACCTATACCGCAGCAGGAGTTGCACTAATAAAAGGCCAAAAGATCGCATAAAAAAACCGCCATTTCTGGCGGTTCACTTTAAATGAATATTGGTTAGCAACATACTGATCAAAGTTTCTTCATCAATGTGATTTGATGTGCGATGTAATGATATTAAAACAATTATCATCTATCTTAAATATTTAATCGATAAAAATACTTCACCACCCAATATTGGTAAAAATCTTACTGACAGATTGGGTAACAGCAGTAAACATCTTTATCAGATCAGACAAGGATGTTCTGTTAAAAGTGGTATTCTTCTTGCTTATCGAGTAACACTTAATCTTTAATTTTTAGGTATTTATGGGTGAATTCTCGCTCTCCCTATTGGTCGAGCGTTTTCTGGCCGCTGCAAAAAAAAGAAAAATGTCCGAATTGGAAGCTTTCCTGAAACAGGAAGCCTTGATTCGCACTACCGGCAATCTGATTCATGCGCTGCAACGTGAACGTGGTATCTCTAACTTGTTTGTGGTATCTGCGGCGATAAAACATGCAGAAATGCGCAATGCGTTGATCAAAGAGACGGATACACAAATTTCCCAATTTCTATCTGCACAGCCCTTGTCATTGTATGAGACAGAATACAGCATTGTTGGACCGCGTCTTCTTATACAAATGGCGGTTGCTTTACAGGATATAAAAAAACTGGCCGAAGTACGTCAGCAAGTGGTACTTGGACAAGCAACGCCAGCTACCATCATTCAAAACTATAGCCACATGGTCCACACACTGCTATGTGTGGTATTTGAAAGTGCTGATATGTTGATTGAGCCAACACTTGCCAAGTCATTGATTGCGTTGTTTAACATCATGCAATGCAAGGAATTAGCAGGTCGAGAACGTGCTACGGGTGCTGCTGTCTTCAGTGGCGCAGAACTCCCCCCTCCACTACTTAAAACATGGCCGGATCTCATTAGTTCACAAGAGCAATGTCTGCAGATTGTTGCGGAATTTGCAGACGCTAATACCCGACAAATGGCTGAAGCAATCACTCATTTATCTGATTATGGCGAATTTGAACGTTTACGCCGGCGTGCTTACACGGCAACATTTGATCAAAAACCAGGAAATTTGCTTGGACAACGCTGGTTCGACATCACCAGTAACAGAATGGATGTACTCAAATCCATTGAAGACCATCTAACACAGGTACTACAACAGCAGTGTCAGGAAAAGTTGCTCT
>JAATGO010000026.1 GCA_015654605.1 Betaproteobacteria bacterium | reverse complement strand
GCCGCAAACCAGTGATCACGTGCACACCCACGCTCACTCTTGCGACCGAACGCCGAAAAATGCTGTGGTGCGTCGCCATCTTGTGGCCAATCGCACAAGATACCAACATTGTCATTGGCTGGATCACTATGATTAGCGTCCAACAATACCACCACAGGAGCTTCTAAACCTTTGGCACTATGTACAGTCAAAATACGTACAGCATCAACAGCAGCATCGACACTAGCTTCATCTGGCGCATCACTATCAGCATTGCGCTGTAACGTTCGCAATGCCTCAATAAATTTAGGCAGGCTAGGGTAACGTCCGCCATCCAGATTCAATGCCAACTCTACAAATGCATCAATGTTTCCCAATACCTGACTCCGCGCTGCAGGAGCAACTGATTGTGCATAACGAGCGACCAATTGCCCTTTAGCCAAAATCATATCCAACAAATCATGTACTGGTAAATACAGCGCTGCTTCCAACCATTGTCTCAATAAATGCGATGCGCGCATAAGTTCGGTTGGATGACGATAATCCGTCACAGAGTCCGCCTGCTCTTCCTGCTGCAATTGTGCCTGTACCTGCAAGCGATCCCACCACTCTGGTTCTGGTCGTTGCGCCAACACAATCAAATCGGCATCACTGACACCCATGATGGGGCTCTTTAACACATGCACTAATGCCCGCGTATCATTAGGCGTTATCAGGAAAGTCAGCAAGGCACTCAAATCTGCAACTTCCAGAGAGTCCAGTAAGCCCCCCCGCTTATCTGAAACAAAAGGAATGCCAGCCTCACGCAAGGCACTTTCATAGGCCTCTAAATGCTTGCGCTTTTTTACTAACAGCATCACATCACTCCACTTCAATGCGCGCTGACTTCCTTCCGAGACAATAGGTACTTCTTGACGTGCTTGTAAAATAGCTTGTGCAACCAGTCTACCTTCGTCTCGCCGACGTTCATCCTCTTCTTCTGACCGTGGAGTCATTAATGGATTACGTAATGAATTAGGTAATGAATTAGGTAATGAATTAGGTAATGAATTAGGTAATGAATTAGGTAATCCATTGTGCATTTCTATTGCATTGCTATCCGCCACATCCGTGTTCCCAACTTCAGCAATCGTCTGTATCAATGGCAAACGCCAAACAGCTCCTCCTTGCAAGCCCAGGGTAGTTTGCTTTGCAAATAAGGGATTACCCATAAAACTGCTGTTGAGTACGTCAACAATAGCAGTAGCATTTCGACGCGTCTGGTTGGCACGTAATATTGCCGCACCCTGCTGCTCAAGCATACTGCGTGCTGCAGAAAACACGCGCGGTTCTGCACGGCGGAAACGATAAATGGATTGCTTCGGATCTCCCACAATAAAAATACTTGGCCGGTCTGTATCATCGCCATAAGCACGCAACCAAGCACGTACAATGCTCCATTGCAAAGGATTCGTATCTTGAAACTCGTCCAGCAAAATATGTTTGTAACGCGCATCCAGCCGGCTCTGTAAATATGCAGCACTCTCCTCATTCATGAGTAAGCGATAAGCCTGCCATTCAAGATCGGAAAAATCAAAGACACGCTGCTCTGTCTTGACGGCCTGATATGACTCCAGGTAAGCATTTCCCACCACAAACAATGCCTGATTCAACTCCAACACCATACGTTCGGTACTACGACGCTGCAACTGTTGTAAAACATCTCCAAGCTGCCTGAATTCTTCCTGGAACTCTGCAAATACCTGTTCCTCATCAGAAGTCGCATAATGTCGCATCAATGCTGCCACTAGATTCTTAGTCTTGCGGTTACTGCGTGGTTTATCACTTTCATCAAAAAACTGTCGTATCAATGCCGTAAAATTTACCGGCGTTGCTCCTGCACTGAGTGCTGTTTCTATCGCCACAGCACGTTTTTTATTTTCTGCCGATCCTTGTCCCAATAGTGCTGCTACCGTTTTCATCTTGGCAAGCGTGTCCTGATCCTGCCACAACCGCAGTCTTGCATCGATGAATGCATCTTCTCCACAAGCCTGTTGCAACCACTCAAGTGGCACTGCGGTTGATGAGGGTGGCGCTGTCGCAGCCCACCATTCGGCGCGTTTATCAATAAATGCATCAAGCAATTTTTGCGTATTGCTGTCACCTACCAAGACATATAAATTAAGAAGCGCTTCTTTCACTGTAACTTGCGTCGTATCCTTAGCTAGATTTTGCATAAAACGTCGGTATGCTTCGCTCAGTAACTCGCCATTACGCTCTGTCAGTGTGTAGCCATGAGGCACGCCAGAGGCCAGCGGCGCAATCTGCAGTAAACGTGCAAACCAACTGTGAAAAGTATCAATCGACAAACTATGTTGCCCAGATAAAATCTGTTCATACAAATTACGCGCTACCGGTAATGCCTGCATCACTTCATCGTCAGTAATACCTCGTTCCAATAACAAGGCACATGCATGTTCCTGAGATACTAAAGTCAAGTCTTGCAACAGTTCCATCAATCGTTCGCGCATTTCCTGCGCAGCCTTACGCGTAAATGTAATCGCTAGTAATTCTGATGGTGCCGCTCCGGCAAGAAGTAAGCGCAGCATGCGCGCCACCAGTAACCAGGTTTTACCACTACCAGCACACGCCTCAACGACCACAGAGTGGCTGGGATTGCAGGCAACAGCCGTAAATACCGACGAACTCACTACCTGGCCATTGACTTCATAAGCAGAAATAGTGCTTTTATTAACCACATTATCCGTGGCCGCTCCTACTGCAGCAGCTCCTGCTGAAGATATTGCCTCTCCTGCATCCTTCATCACCACATCCCTTTACGACACATACCACGTACCTCGCAGTACTGACAAACAGCATCAATCCCATTCGCAGGTAGTGCTGCTCCTTGTGTCACTGCCTGCATACCAACAACAATCTGATCACGTAGCAACATCTGTTTTTGTGGGAAATCTTTGGCTGCGACATCTCCGGTTTTTTCCTTATATATTTCCAGTGCCACATAATGCGCAGCACTCAATGTCTGACCAGAGAGCAACCCATAAAATGCCAATTGGTGATCTTCTTCATCTTTTAATTTAGTCGTTAACGCTGTTTTATTGCGCGTTTTATAATCAAGAACAGCGCGTTCACCTTGTTCATTTTCATCAACCCGATCCAAGCGCCCATACAATTCTATCCCTCCACCTGACCACTCCAGAGGATGTTGCAAGGGCACTTCTGCAAGTACAAAATACCAGCCTTGTGCCTCACGTTCAGCAGCCCATTCAAGATACGCGGGAATCACCTTCTTCCAGCGCGCAGCATAAGCCAGTGCTGATGGCTGTTGAGCAATCGTAGCATCAAATACCCTTTGTGATATGGTCTCCAATAATTGGTAACGCTCTGTATATGGCGTTTTTTGATCTCTTACCGTTTCATGATAGATCATCAAAATCTCATGCAGCCAACCACCATAGTCACGCTTTTCCGGTGTATCTGATAATTCATCCATGACTGTCACACGCAACATTCTAGTAGCAAAAAACTGATAAGGACATGCTACAAAACTACTATAAGCACTCGCCGATAATTTAGCCGGGATCAAATCAGGAGCTGATGGTGTTGGCATGGTTGACAAGTTGAGCATCAAATGGCGCTCGGGTAAGTCGCATCGATATTGTCGCAACTCCGGCAACCCTGCTTTTGCTAACTTTAGCTGAAGACGTTCAATCCAGGAACTCACTGGATTGGGCTCTCCATCTTTATGCGTTTGCCAGCACAATACCACTTCCTGATTGGCACACAAGAGTTCCACAACATCTCGCAATTGTTGGTGCTGGCGACTAGCGCGTGTTTCCAGCCCCAACTCATGGCGCACAGCGTTAGAAAAGAATAAGGTTTCCTTCGGTTGTGATGGCAAGTGATCCGCATCGGCACCTAACACCAGTACGGCATCGAAACTGCGCAATCGAGCCCCATTGAGCGGCAACATAACAACCCGACGATCTGCTGTTGGTACCATGAACGTGGTGGCATCAAACTGCAAACTCAATAATGCACGCCATTCAGCAAACGTAAATTCTGCACCCACTGCGTTGCTATCGCGTGCGATATCTTCCAGCAACAACAACACCTGTTGACCTGCACTATCTTCCATCAATGCTGGCAGCATATCTAATGCTTCCAACATGGCGTATGATAATTCACTCCATTGCGTCAGCGATTTTTTCCCGCGAAATGCTGATGCTTGCTGCGCAAGCATATTCAGACATCTATACGCATCCGAATCTGGTGCAAAAGCCCCCAGGATGGCAGACCAGTCGCCAGCAATATTTTTACGACGCAATTGCCACTCGACCTGCATAATCAATGCTGGCTTGTTCTCTAACGAAGCGAATAGAAATGGAGATTTCATGAAGTCGAGCAGTGCGGAAGTTGCTACCCGTGAGGTAATGATGTCACACCATGCGACAATGGCCGCTGCAGCTCTTGTTGTGGATAACTTCCATCCAGTTTCATCCGCCACCACAACTTGTGCTCGCTCCAGCAATGCCCGCATGCGGCGCGCGGTC
>JAATGO010000363.1 GCA_015654605.1 Betaproteobacteria bacterium | reverse complement strand
TGTCGGTGTACTTGGCGGGAAACTGGAATGGCAACTGTTATGTGCTGCTGCCGTGGGCTTTATTGCCATGGGATTATTGCGTCGTAGTCGTTTTGGTAAATCACACAAAAATCGTACAACACGGGACCCCAATATTCTTCTAGATATTGGACAGACAGTGCAGGTAGATCATTGGGAAGAACATAACGGTGTGTATACTACACGCGTCAAATACCGTGGCGCTGAATGGGATGTGGAGCTGGAACATGCCGACTCTGTTCACGCCGGACAATTTATTATTCGTGCAATACGTGGTAGTCGTTTGATTGTGGCAGCTCAATAGGAGATAAGCTTATGCTTGGCAGCATGTTTGGTAGTGTTACTCTAATTATTTTTTTCATCGCCATCATCTTTGTGGTTAAGACCATCAAGGTGGTGCCTCAGCAACATGCATGGGTAGTCGAACGCCTGGGGAAATATCATGCCACTCTAGGGCCAGGGCTGAACATTGTGGTTCCTTTTATTGACCGTGTTGCTTATAAACACATTCTCAAGGAAATACCACTGGATGTGCCACCACAGGTCTGTATTACGAAAGACAATACACAATTACAGGTAGACGGTATTCTGTATTTTCAGATCACAGATCCGATGCGTGCCTCCTATGGCTCCTCCAATTATATTGCCGCCATTACTCAACTGGCACAGACAACATTGCGTTCTGTCATCGGCAAAATGGAACTGGATAAAACGTTTGAAGAGCGGGATCACATCAACACAGCGATTGTTTCTGCCATTGATGAATCAGCAGCGAATTGGGGTGTAAAGGTATTGCGTTATGAAATTAAAGATTTAACGCCTCCTAAGGAAATTCTGCATTCGATGCAGGCGCAAATTACTGCAGAACGCGAAAAGCGGGCGCTGATTGCCGCTTCAGAAGGGCGTAAACAGGAACAGATTAATATTGCCACTGGCGAACGTGAAGCCTCTATTGCCAAGTCAGAAGGGGAAAAGCAAGCCTCCATTAATCGTGCACAAGGTCAAGCCGCCGCTATTTTAGCCATTGCCGAAGCCAGCTCAGAAGCTATTCGACTGACTGCGGCGGCGATTCAGGCACCGGGCGGTTCAGACGCTGTCAGCTTGAAAGTAGCGGAACAATACGTGGCTGCTTTTGCACAGTTAGCTAAAACCAATAATTCCATCATTGTGCCGGGCAATATGGGAGATATGAGTTCCATGATCGCCAGTGCCATGCAGATTATCAAAACGCAAAAATAATAGCAGAGAGGCAATAGTTCAGAGGGGGAATGCGGGGGCGTAATAACATTGGGCAGAATACAGAACAGGAGGCAACACAGTCTACACGGACTGCATAGTTGTATAGCTTCCTAGATGTTCTTGTTCTGTCCTTTGGTTGATGGTGAGGGCAGGAAAGAGAAGAGGCATATTACCGACGATGTTGCTTCATGGCCGCTTGAATTTCCCGCTGGCCATCACGTTGTCTCTCTGTTTCCCGCTTATCATGCTGTTTCTTGCCTTTAGCCAAGCCGATTTCACACTTGATGCGCCCCTTGCTGAAATGCAGATTGAGAGGCATCAAGGTATAACCAGAACGCTCTACTTTGCCGATCAGTTTGCTGATTTCTGCGGCATTGAGCAATAACTTGCGCGTGCGAGTCGTTTCTGGGTGGATATGCGTCGAGGTACTGGTCAGGGCGCTAATATGGCAGCCAAACAGGAATATTTCGCCATTGCGAATAATGACATAGGCCTCTTTAATCTGGGCGCGACCAGCCCTGATGGCTTTAACCTCCCACCCTTCCAGGACAATACCAGCTTCATAACGCTCTTCGATAAAGTAATCGAAAAAGGCTTTTTTGTTGTCAACAATACTCATCGAATGGGAAAACCTGTCTAGTCGGTTAAAATTTCAACTTTGTGATTCTATCAAACGGACCACCTTTATGGCAGTCGTACATAAAACAGTTCTTATTAATTACAGTGCTCAGCAGATGTTTGACCTGGTTGATCGGGTAGAAGATTACCCTGAATTTCTCCCCTGGTGTGGCGGTGTCGACATCAAGGAACGTCACGATAACAGATTGAAGGCCAAGATTAACATTAATTTTCATGGCATCAAGCAATCTTTCACAACAGAAAACACGAATGTGCCTCCCACGGAAATGACCATGCATCTGGTAGAAGGCCCATTCAAAATGTTTCAGGCACGCTGGCAATTCAAGTCGCTGCGTGAGGATGCCTGCAAGATCGAATTTGATATGCAGTACGAATTTTCCAACCGACTGCTGGAAGCGGTGATTGGCCCTGTTTTCAGTATGATTGCCAATAGCTTCGTAGATTCGTTCTGTACCCGGGCAGAACGCATATATGGTTGATAGGATTGATATGGCTGCGACGACAGGATTATCGATGGTGGAATCCTCTCCCTCCCTGCAAGTTGCTGTCTGCTATGCCACGCCACAGACGCAGGTGCATCTTCCTCTGACAGTTGTTGCGGGATCGACAATACAACAGGTCATCATGCAAAGTGGGGTGTTGCATGACTATACAGAAATTGACCTGACCATATGCAAGGTAGGGATTTATGGCAAACTAAAAACACTCGATACCGTCGTGCGCGATCAGGATAGGATTGAAATATATCGACCATTGATAGCGGATCCGAAAGAATCCCGTCGCCAGAGAGGCGCTCAACGAGGGAGAAAGGGGAAAGTGTTTCCTCCTCAACATGCTGATGCTGAAAAACTTTCCAGTGATAGCTGATTCTTGTGCGCACTTATCCAAGGTGATTTTCTTTTATTTCATTGTGTTCGCAATGGATTCTCGCCCATAGGTCACATCCAAAAAGCAACTCGCGGCAGAAAAAACGGATCAGAATAGGACGAAAGTAAAAGATTTCTGTATAATTCGCTTTTGCGCCTATAGGAAATGCTATGCGTCTTCTCCAGAAAGCACTCACGTTCGATGATGTGCTGCTCGTTCCAGGTTATTCGGACATTCTCCCCAGAAATACTTCTCTTGTTACGAACTTTACTCGCAGGATCAAATTAAATATTCCTCTGGTGTCTGCAGCAATGGATACCGTCACGGGCGCAAGATTAGCCATTGCCATCGCTCAGGAAGGCGGCATCGGCATTATCCACAAGAATATGACCGCCAAAGAGCAGGCGCGAGAGGTTTCTCGTGTTAAACGGTTTGAATCTGGAGTAGTCCGCGACCCCATCACCATCCCTCCCACAATGAAAATACGTGACGTGATCGCTCTGTCAGAGCAACACGGCATCAGCGGTTTCCCCGTAGTAGAAGGAAGCAGCCTGGTTGGTGTGATTACCAACCGCGATTTACGTTTTGAAGAAGATCTGGATGCTGATGTACGTAGCAAGATGACGCCACGCGATAAGCTGGTTTATGTCAAGGACGGTGCTGATCCTGCAGAAGCAAAACGCCTGATGAACAAACATCGGCTGGAACGTGTCATGGTGGTCAATGACAATTTCGAATTACGCGGCTTGATTACCGTCAAGGATATTCAAAAATCCACAGCACATCCCTTCGCCAGCAAAGATGAACAAGGCAAGTTGTTAGTCGGTGCCGCCGTTGGTGTCGGCCCAGAAAACGATGAACGTATCGAATTGCTCGTTGGTGCTGGAGTTGACGTGCTGGTAGTCGATACCGCACACGGACATTCGGCGGGCGTGCTCAACCGCGTCAAATGGATCAAAGATCGTTTCTCACAAGTCGACGTGGTAGGAGGCAATATTGCCACCGCTGCAGCAGCTAAAGCGTTGCTGGATCATGGTGCGGATGCTGTCAAAGTCGGTATTGGTCCTGGGTCTATCTGCACCACACGGATTGTTGCTGGGGTAGGGGTACCACAAATTTCTGCCATTGCCAATGTAGCACAGGCACTTAAAGGAACTGGCGTTCCAGCAATTGCTGACGGTGGTATCCGTTTCTCTGGGGATGTTTCCAAGGCACTGGCAGCAGGAGCCTCTAGTGTAATGATGGGCAGCATGTTTGCCGGTACGGAAGAAGCACCAGGTGAAGTGATCCTATTCCAGGGACGCAGTTATAAATCTTATCGCGGCATGGGCAGTGTTGGTGCGATGACGGATGGTTCTGCAGACCGGTATTTTCAAGATGGTGAGAATAATGCCGACAAGCTGGTGCCAGAAGGTATTGAAGGACGCGTGCCGTATAAAGGCAGTGTCGTCGCCATCCTGCATCAACTCACCGGTGGCGTTCGTTCTTCCATGGGATATTGTGGCTGCGCCACGATTGATCAATTCCGCGAACAGGCAGAATTTGTCGAGATCACCGCAGCAGGAATGCGTGAATCACACGTGCATGATGTACAAATTACCAAAGAAGCACCCAACTATCGCGCTGACTAATATTGAACTGACTAAAGTGTCATGAAATAACCATGAGCGTAGAGAGATCATCGAAGCGTTCATGCTCTTAGTGTTCTTTATGTAGTTTTGTTTGAGTACTTCTCATTTGTTACTGTGTGCGTTGTATGGCCTTACGATATTGTCGACGCACATGATATTTTTTTGTTACGGGCAACCACGGCTTTTCCATGCACTCTAAAATTCTGATTCTCGATTTCGGTTCCCAGGTAACCCAACTGATAGCACGTCGTGTACGGGATGCTGGCGTTTTTTCAGAAGTATTTCCTTACGACGTCAGCGACGATTTTGTTCGCCAATATGGCGCTGCTGGGATCATCCTATCCGGCGGCCCCAACAGTGTGACCGAAGGCGACAC
>JAATGO010000110.1 GCA_015654605.1 Betaproteobacteria bacterium | reverse complement strand
TTCAGAAGACATAGAGGCTGACATACGTGGAATGCCAGAAAGAATCACCGTCTGAAATCGGCTAGCGATCTCCAGGTAATCGTTTTGCGATCTTGGCCCTCCACATAATGTCGCAAAATCAAACCAGATAATACTCCCTGCACGCCGCAGACATTTGATTTCACGCTCTTCGATATGTATCCGAGGTGTCTCATCAACGCCCGTCGCAAGACTCGCGAAAGCATCCCGCAATGCCTGATCTGTCTCTGCATTGAGTGGCGTATGATAGATTTTTACCTGCTCCAGGGTACGTTTACGGTAATCAATTCCGGCATCAATATTCATCACATCAAGCCGCTCCTTGAGCAGAGCGATCGTTGGCAACATACGATCACGATGCAAACCGTCTGGATACAGGTCATCTGGATTGTAGTTTGATGTCATAACAAATGATACGCCATTGTCAAACAAGCCCTTCAAGAGGTTATACAAAATCATGGCGTCGGCGATATCGGAAACATGAAACTCATCAAAACAAATCAATCGATATTTTTTTGCAATCCGACGCGCCACCTCATCCAGTGGATCTGCAATGCCTTTTAACTCATCCAGTTGCCGATGGACATCTCTCATGAATTCATGAAAATGCAGGCGGGTTTTTCTCACTACCGGGACGACGGTATAAAAACTATCCATCAAGAAAGACTTTCCTCGTCCAACACCACCCCACATATATACACCTCGTGGTACATCTGGCCGATAGATCAACCGCTTTAATGAGTTTGAGCGACGTGATTTGTAATCAAGCCACTCTTCATAAGATCGTTGCAAACGGTCAATTGCACGTTGCTGTGCTTCATCAGACTGGTAACCTCGTTGGCGCAATGCATCATCGTAAAATTCGCGAACATCCATAATGTAATCTTTACTTCAACATCGTAGCTTGAAAAAATAAAATGGGCGAGTCACGCTCGCCCATCGAACACCAAACGCATTATTTGATTACTATAACAGTAATCAATCTCGACAACGAGAATGCGACATCAGAAGTTAAGTGCACGTTTATCAACTGCCAATGCTGCCTCTTTCGTTGCTTCCGACAATGTCGGGTGAGCATGACAGATACGAGCAATATCCTCTGCAGAAGCGCGGAATTCCATTGCCATCACAGCTTCAGCAATTAATTCCGATGCTACTGGCCCTACAATGTGCACGCCCAGTACCTCATCTGACTTGGCATCTGCCAAAATCTTTACCATACCATTCGTATCACCCAAAGCTCGTGCTCGACCGTTGGCCAGGAAAGGGAAGGTTCCTACCTTGTAAGCAGTGCCCTCTGCCTTTAATTGCTGCTCGGTTTTGCCGACCCAGGAAATCTCTGGCGAAGTATAAATCACCCAGGGGATTGTATTGAAATTGACATGCCCATGTTGACCAGCAATGCGCTCTGCTACAGCAGTGCCTTCTTCTTCAGCTTTATGCGCCAGCATTGGACCACGTACCACATCACCTATCGCCCACACATTGGGCAAGTTAGTTTTACAATTGTCATCCACCGCAACAAAACCGCGTTCGTCCAGCTTCAAACCAATGCCTTCAGCATTCAATCCTGTCGTATTCGGGGTGCGGCCAATCGAGATAATCAATTTATCAAATACCGCCTTTTGTGCATTCCCTTTATCGTCTGCATAGTTGACTGTGACGTCCTTTTTGCCTACCTTGATATCGCCAATTTTCACCCCAAGATTGATTGACAAGCCCTGCTTGGACAACAATTTATGCGCTTCCTTGGCAATCTGTTCATCCACAGCGCCAAGAAATGTTGGTAATGCTTCCAGCACAGTTACTTCTGCGCCCAGGCGACGCCAGACACTTCCCATTTCCAAACCAATCACACCGGCACCAATAACGCCTAATTTTTTAGGTACTTCACCAATTGCCAACGCCCCCGCGTTTGACAAGATGAGCTCCTCATCAAATGCTGCTCCTGGCAATGCACGAGCATTGGAACCTGTCGCGATAATGATGTGTTTGCCTGTAATGGTGTCTTCTGCAGCACCACTTACCTTGATTTCGTAGCCATTCGTATCACCTTTGACAAAAGCACCGCGACCATGAAAAAACGTCACCTTGTTCTTTTTGAAAAGATACAGAATCCCATCATTATTCTGTTTGACGACAGTATCCTTGCGCTTGAGCATCTGCGCAACATTCACTGACAATCCTTTGACTTCGATACCATGCTCAGCAAATGCATGACCAGCATGTTCGTAGTGTTCAGATGACTGTAGCAACGCTTTAGAAGGGATGCATCCCACATTCGTGCAGGTACCTCCAGGGGCAGGGCCCCCTTTTTCATTTTTCCATTCATCGATACACGCTGTGCTAAAACCTAATTGCGCAGCACGGATAGCGGCAATATATCCACCAGGACCGCCGCCGATGACAACTACATCAAAACTCTTGCTCATATCTATTCCCATCTATTATCAGTGTGCCCAGCCCGGCTATGCCGGTCAGGCACGAATGCAAAAGGCACAGTCACATAGGTTGATAAACTGATAGTGTGTTCTACGGCACTCACAGAAAAACAATCCAATCTCTACGCACCTGCTGTGGACGTCTTTCTGTGATTTCCTGCGACTCTCTCTTTTCAGTTTCCCTGCACCCAAGCTTTCAGATCCGCGTGATTACAAATCCAGCAGCAAACGTGCTGGATCTTCCAATGCTTCCTTGATGGCAACCAAAGACAGCACTGCTTCGCGACCGTCAATAATACGATGATCGTAAGACATGGCGAAATAGTTCATTGGGCGTACTACGACCTGTCCATTCTCAACAACAGCACGGTCCTTGGTTGCATGGATTCCCAAAATGGCTGACTGAGGAGGATTAATGATCGGAGTCGATAACATGGAACCAAAAGTACCACCGTTCGATACGGTAAATGTTCCACCAGTCAACTCTTCAATTGACAGTTTGCCGTCTTTTGCTT
This sequence comes from Betaproteobacteria bacterium, assembly GCA_015654605.1. The sequence goes on along the minus strand of JAATGO010000110.1, from coordinate 85 downwards.
TTTGACCAAACTCACCAATCTTTTTCTCGATATCGGCAATGGACATCTGGTCTGCATCACGCAACACCGGCACGACCAAGCCACG
>JAATGO010000302.1 GCA_015654605.1 Betaproteobacteria bacterium | reverse complement strand
TGCCAACTGTTGGTAGAAATACGTTTTTATTCCATTCTTGATCGTTGATGATGTCTTTGACAGAGGCACCACCGGCTAGGGCATAACGATAATCGGCATACATGGTTGGTGAGTGATTGCCCCAGACAAATAGCTTTTCGATAGCAGAAACTGGTTTGCCGATCTTGGCAGCAATTTGTGACAAGGCGCGATTATGATCAAGGCGCAACATAGCGGTAAAGTTTTTTGCTGGCAGGCTGGGAGCCGACTTCATGGCAATGTAGGCGTTGGTGTTGGCAGGATTGCCGACAACCAGCACTTTGACATCGCGTGAAGCGACTGCATCCAATGCTTTTCCTTGCACGGTAAAGATTTGCGCATTTGCTTCGAGCAGATCCTTGCGTTCCATGCCAGGACCGCGTGGACGGGCGCCAACCAAAAGAGCAATGTCAGCATCCTTGAAGGCTGTCAACGGATCACTATGTGCAGTAACGCCAGCCAGCAGAGGAAAGGCACAGTCATCAATTTCCATGATGACACCTTTTAACGCCTTTTGTGCTTTTTCGTCAGGAATTTCCAGTAATTGCAGAATGACAGGTTGGTCTTTACCGAGCAAATCGCCATTGGCGATACGAAATAGAAGAGAGTAACCGATTTGACCTGCGGCTCCAGTGACGGCGACACGCTTAGGGGTTTTAGCCATGTTGAATCTCCAAAGTGATAGTGAAAAGTATCTGAATTAAATGTCTGAATTTTCTGGGTTGTGCTCAGAGAAGGCAATGCCGATCAGTATCGACTGCCATTCTATAAAACTCGTCGTTGATCAAATGCCCAGTTAATGTTGTACGGCAGGCTGTACCATAGTGCCTGCAGTGCCAATAATCTAAGCTATCTCGACACTGTGCGCCAAATAGGTAGAACAAGCTGTGTCAACATATAAAAATGATCATCCTCGTATCATACCGACGAAAACGTGACAAGTCAGTTTGTTTTGTTGAATTGCTCTGTAAAATAATATCCTTATGCCTCCTACGTGGTGTCGGTGTCAGTACACCTAGCCAGGTCAATGTTGGGACCACACCCTGTCATCACGCATTTATCTCACATTTGCTCGTGTAAATAAGGCTAATGTGGGCGCGGTGTTCGGTACTTTTTATTTTCAGTACGTTTTCCAAAGATCCTTAGCCCTGATGCAGTCAAATGTATGGGGCAAAACAGTCGCGAAGACACTATTGCACGCGAGTTTAGGCTTGCCGCTGCAGCATGTCAATCACTATCTTATATCTTATATAAGACATATTATTGCATAGTTTGTACTAGACGAAAGGGGGCGTTCTGTGGTGAAATCGCAGGCTATGAGTTCTACTCTCTCCAATTCGAGCAACAGTGACAATGACGCATCAGGCGTAGGGACTACTGTTGTTGCCGGATCTGCGCCGACATTTAGCCCTCTTTATCAGCAAATCAAAGCGCTTATCACGCAGCGTCTAGAGTCTGGCGAATGGAAACCAGGCGAGCTGATTCCTAGTGAAGTCGAGTTGGGTAACCGTTTCAAGGTCAGTCAGGGAACCGTGCGCAAGGCCATTGATGAATTGGCAGCGGAAAATCTAGTGGTGCGCAGGCAAGGCAAGGGGACTTTTGTTGCCACCCATCACGAAACACACGCACAATTTCGGTTTTTGCGCTTAACCCCTGATATTGACGTGCCGCAACGGGCGGACAATCGTATCATCGAAGTTAAACGCTTACGTGCCACAGCAGAAGTGGCGCGACAGTTGGATATCAAGCCAGGTGACTCCGTCATTTTCATCAAGAGAGTAAAATCATTTAATAGTGTGCCAACCATACTGGAAGATATTTGGTTGCCTGGTTTTATTTTTAAAGGACTGACCGCGGAACGTTTAATGGGATACAAAGGGCCGCTTTATGGACTTTTTGAAACAGAGTTTGCAACACGGATGATTCGTGCAGAAGAGCAGATTCGTGCAGTCAGGGCAGATGCCGAGGTGGCTATGTTACTGGAAGTCGAGCCGGATACGCCATTACTGAGCGTTGATCGAGCTTCTTTTACGTATGGTG
>JAATGO010000256.1 GCA_015654605.1 Betaproteobacteria bacterium | reverse complement strand
TGCCGCGAACTGTTCACCGCAGTCGCAGCGGCAAGAGCCGAACGCGTCGCCCGTCAGACATTCTGAATGGACCCGGCACAGGATATTCCGTCCGTCTCCAATCTCTCCCTTGACGAGGGCGATATGGTGCTCGCCATTGAGCCTGTTAACGTAGCCGTATGCCTTAAATTCGCCATATTTCGTTGGCATTTTCGTCACTGCAACGCGATCAACAAGCTTGTCATGCTTTTTGCGGTAGTCCTTCAGCGCGTTAATTGTAATAAACTTTAATGTAAACTTCTGCGCCAGCTCAATGAGTTCCGGGGTTCTCATCATTGTACCGTCGTCGCGCATGATCTCGCAGCACAAACCGCATTCTTTCAGCCCTGCCAGCCGCATCAAATCAACCGTTGCCTCGGTGTGTCCGCTACGCTCAAGAACACCGTTTTTCTTCGCGAGCAGCGGGAACATATGACCCGGTCTTCTGAAATCTTCGGGCTTTGCCTCATCTTCAACGCTTTTGAGCGCAGTTATGGAGCGCTCCGCCGCAGAAACGCCCGTCGTTGTAGACACATGGTCAATGGACACCGTAAACGCAGTTTGATGGTTATCTGTATTCTGCAGGACCATTTGAGGGACGCGCAGCTTATGAACCAGGCGCTCTTCCATGGGCATACATATCAGGCCTTTGCCCTGGGTGGCCATAAAATTTACATTCTCTGTAGTGGCAAACTGGCCGGCGCAAATCAGGTCGCCCTCATTTTCCCGATTTTCGTCGTCTGTGACAAGAATGATTTTGCCTTTTTTAAGATCGTCCAACGCTTCCTCGATTGTATTGAATTCAAACATTGAAATTTCACCTCTATCTTTTAATATCCTGAATTTGCAAGGAATTCTAAAGTTATGCTGCTTTTTGGAGCTTCGTCCCTCGCTCTATAGCCGAGAAACCGCTCGATATATTTACCGACAATATCATTTTCCAGGTTCACCGTGTGGCCGGACATTTTATCAAGCAGCGTTGTCGCTATGCCCGTATGGGGGATGACGGATACCGCAAAGCTCATTTCATCGGCTCTTGCAACCGTCAGGCTGATGCCATCGATGGCAATCGAACCTTTTTCCACGATATATTTCATGATGCTCTGCGCAGCGGATATTGTTATCCAGACCGCGTTGTCATCCCGCTCCGTCTTTATGATCTTCCCGGTTCCGTCGATATGACCGGATACGATATGTCCGCCAAACCGTCCATCGGACAGCATCGCCCGTTCCAGATTAACTTTGCTTCCGATTGAAAGATCACCCAGATTACTGCGGTTCAGGGTTTCATTCATGACATCAGCGGTAAATATGTTGTGCGAAAAGCTTGTTACCGTCAAGCAAACACCGTTGACATCCACGCTGTCTCCAATCTTCATGCCATTAAATATCAGTGCGGCCTGAATCGCCAGTCTGGCGGATTTCGCACTTTTTCGCAGGGCTAAAATCGCCCCGATTTCTTCAATAATCCCTGTAAATATTTTTCTCACCTCATTTCAGCCTGTATTCCAGCAAAATATCGTCACCGAGCGCTGTAAACTGCCTGTCTTTCAATAGGTAAGCATCATCGGGGCTGTCTATGCCGCTGCCCGCGACCGCCGATTTCGCCAACGCGCCGCCGAATATTTTTGGCGCAATGTATGCTTGGATTTTATGGACGATACCGCTCTGCAGCGCCGCGGCATTTAAGGTTTCCCCACCCTCGAGCAAAATGCTGTCGATCATTCTCTCGCCAAGCGCAGTCATCAATTCCTGAAGACTGATCTGTCCGTCCCGGGCG
>JAATGO010000299.1 GCA_015654605.1 Betaproteobacteria bacterium | reverse complement strand
TTCTACTCCCCATTGATCAAAACTATTGATTCCCCAGATGGCGCCTTGAACAAACGTTTTATGTTCATACAGCGCAATCAGTGCACCAAGGCTGTAAGGCGTGAGCGTTTCAAGCAAGATGGTGTTACTTGGTCTGTTGCCATTAAATGTTTTGTGTGGAATTAACATATTGCGCTCTTGCTCGTTATCATCACTTAGATCTTTGCTGACTTCTTCTGCCGGTTTTCCACGCATGAATGCTTCTGATTGTGCAAAGCAGTTTGCCAGTAGTATGGCGTTATGTCCTGGTAAGGTATGGTCAGCTTTCAATACTGCAATAAAGTCGACTGGCGTAATATCGGTGCCTTGATGTAACAATTGAAAGAAAGCATGTTGACCATTTGTCCCCACGTCACCCCAGATAAACGGACAAGTGGCGACATCAACTGCAGTGCCATCACGCGTAATACGTTTGCCATTACTTTCCATTTCCAATTGCTGTAAATAGGCAGGGAAGTGGCGCAGATCATGATGATAAGGTGCAACAGAGAGTGTTTCACTGTTGAAAAAATTGCGATTCCAAATACCGATCAAAGCTAGGATGGCAGGCATGTTTTGCTCCAGCGGAGCTTGTCGGAAGTGGGTATCCATGGCGTGAGCGCCAGCCAGGAATTCAGCAAAATGTTGTGCGCCGATGGCTAATGCAACAGACAGGCCAATTGCAGACCATACGGAATAGCGTCCTCCTACCCAGTCCCAAAATGGGAACATATTGTTGACATCGATGCCGAATGCGCGTACTCCTTCAGTATTGGTGGAAACGGCAACGAAGTGTCGTGCCAGATCTGGCACGGTTGCTTGTTGTAAGAACCAATGGCGAGCGGATTGCGCATTCATCATCGTCTCTTGGGTTGTGAAAGTTTTCGAAGCGATGATGAATAATGTGGTTTCTGGGTTAACGGAGGCAAGCGTTGCTGCCAGATCATGGCCGTCGACATTGGAAACGAAATGCATCTTTAGTCGTAGATGTGAGAAACTACGTAAAGCAGTGCAGACCATTTGTGGGCCGAGATGGGATCCTCCGATACCGATATTGACGATATCTGTGACAGGTTTGCCAGTGTAACCGAGCCAGCTTCCATCTCGTACGCGCTCGACAAACGCACCAATGCGATCAAGTACTGTGTGTACTTGTGTATTAATGTCCTGCTCGTCGACATACAATTTGTTACCACGTGGCGCGCGTAGTGCGGTATGCAAGACGGCACGGTGTTCTGTAAAGTTAATTTTGTCGCCATTGAACATGGCATCACGTTGTTCTTCAACACGACGCTCACGTGCCAGTGTCATGAGTAGTTCCAGAGTGTCTGGCTGAATACGATTTTTGGAATAATCGAGCAACAAGCCAGCTGCAGTAACAGACATTTGTTGAAAGCGCTCAGGGTGCGCTGCAAACAAATCGCGCATATGCAAATGCTTGACCTGGGCGTGGTGGCTCAACAGTGTGCGAAAGGCGGTGGTTGCGGTCAGTGCTGTCGCTGGTGCTGTAGTCGGCATGTTCTGAGCTTCTCCTGCTGGATGGACATGAAGTGAACTATACAGGAATTTATTTGTTTTATGGTAATTCCACTACAATTTTGATGCCTTATTTTTTGATGAATTATTGGAGTATTGTGAGAATTTGTTTCAAGTCTTGCGATTCTCCGCGTATTTTTAGTGTTAATAAACAAGAGGTTCTATTCTTGTTTTAAATTTTTTGAAGAGAGAATGATGTGCTATTTTGTAGTAAAATTACATTTATAGTGCAAATTATTGATTAATATTTCCAGGAATTTACTATGTCTGTTCATGCTATCGTAGCCAGTGTCACCCAACGCATCGCCGAACGTAGCAGACCTTATCGTCATGCCTATCTCACACGTCTGGATGCAGCCAAGCATAAAGGTGTGCAGCGTAGTGCTCTATCATGTACCAATCTGGCACATGGTTTTGCTGCTTTCCCCGCCAATGACAAACTTAAGCTTAAACAGGAACACAGCCCATCAGTAGCGATTGTTTCCGCGTATAACGATATGTTATCGGCGCATCATCCATTTGAAGATTTTCCTCGCATTATTAAAGATGCCGTCCGTGAAGCTGGCGGTGTCGCGCAATTTGCCGGAGGAGTGCCAGCCATGTGTGATGGCATTACGCAGGGGCAGACTGGCATGGAATTGTCATTGTTTTCACGCGATACCATTGCTATGGCGACTGCAGTTGCGTTGTCGCATAATATGTTCGATGCCGCTTTATATCTTGGCGTGTGCGATAAAATTGTTCCTGGATTACTCATTGGAGCACTTCATTTTGGGCATTTGCCAGCCGTATTCGTTCCAGCAGGCCCGATGACCAGTGGGATGAGTAATAACGAAAAGGTCAAGATTCGTCAGTTATATGCAGAAGGGAAAATAGGACGTACAGAGCTGCTGGAGGCGGAGTCCAAGTCTTACCATAGCCCGGGAACCTGTACGTTTTATGGTACGGCCAATAGTAATCAACTATTGATGCAGGCCATGGGATTACATTTGCCAGGAGCAGCATTCATCAATCCCAATACGCCGCTACGTGATGCACTGACGGCAGCCGCTGCACAACAGGCATTGAAAATTACGGCACAAGGTAATCAATATACACCAGTGGGACATTTGGTTGATGAAAAATCCATTGTGAATGCAATTATCGCACTGCTGGCTACAGGTGGTTCGACGAACCATACCTTGCATCTTGTTGCCATTGCCAAGGCCGCAGGACTGGTTGTGGACTGGGATGATTTTTCAAAGCTGTCTACAGTGGTTCCTTCGATCACGCGAATTTATCCTAACGGGACTGCGGACGTGAATCATTTTCATGCCGCAGGAGGCACAGGTTTTGTGTTGCGTGAGTTGCTGGATATGGGGATCATGCATAATGATGTGATGACCATCACAGGGCGAGGCTTGCATGAACATTGTAGTGAGCCATTCCTGGAGAGTGGTCGCCTGATATGGAAAGATGTTCCCAAGACGAGCGCAGACGACGGTGTCTTACGACCAGCCAATAATCCGTTTTCGATTGATGGGGGGCTCAAGCTGTTGCAGGGTAATCTGGGACGTGCTGTGATTAAGATTTCTGCCGTCAAACCAGAGCATCGTGTAATACACGCACCAGCACGAGTATTTCACTCACAGGAAGAATTCATGGAGGCGTTTCATGCGGGAGAGCTGGAACATGACTTTGTGGCAGTGATCACTTTTCAGGGACCACGTGCCAATGGGATGCCAGAATTACATGCATTAACACCGGCACTAGGCGTTTTGCAAGATAAGGGGCATCATGTCGCATTAGTGACAGATGGTCGTATGTCGGGCGCTTCGGGTAAGGTGCCAGCAGCAATTCATGTCACCCCTGAGGTACTTGCAGGGGGGCCGTTAGGCTTTGTGCGTAATGGAGACATGATTCGTATGGACGCGGAAGAAGGTGTGCTGGAAGGCGGCCG
>JAATGO010000392.1 GCA_015654605.1 Betaproteobacteria bacterium | reverse complement strand
GCTGGTAAAATCTTTTTCAACTTCAATGAATAATGCTGTGTCTGCGAGACGCAGACGATCACCGGTAGTTGGGCCATACATTTCAGCATAGGCTTGGCGCGATATCGTATTCATGTCGCTATTCCCTTCTTGTTGAGCGTACCCATAACGGCACCATTGAAACCATAGACGTGACGTTTGCCTGCCAATGCTACGAGTTCGACTGTGCGTTGCTGACCAGGTTCGAAGCGTATTGCCGTACCAGCTGCGATATTGAGTCGCATGCCATAACTGGTGGGGCGATCAAATAGTAATGCAGGATTGGTTTCATAAAAATGGAAGTGAGAGCCAATTTGTATCGGGCGGTCACCACTGTTGGCAACGCTGATCGTGACTGTAGATCGACCAGCATTGAGTACGATGTCGCCGGCTTCTACCAGCATTTCACCTGGGATCATGAGATTTCCTCTCTAAGAGATGAGTGATGGATGAATGATTACGGGATGGGTTGATGCACAGTGACCAGCTTGGTACCATCAGGAAAGGTTGCTTCTACCTGGATATCTGGGATCATTTCGGCAATTCCATCCATAACGTCTGCACGCGTAAGAATACGCGTGCCCTCGGACATCAGTTCAGCAACTGTCTTGCCATCACGTGCACCTTCCATGATAGCGGCGGTGATAAGGGCGATAGCCTCTGGATAATTCAGTTTCAGACCACGTGCTTTGCGTCGCTCTGCTAACAGAGCGGCAGTAAAGATAAGTAGCTTATCTTTTTCTCTAGGAGTCAGATCCATATATGTTTCCTCGATATTTTTCTAGAAGTTTTCTTAGTCATTTTTTCATCATTTTACGTATTCCAAATACGTGGAACAACCGCTTCGCAGTGCATGAACTCTGGGCGCAAGTGTTGCCATGCACGGAGCATCCATAGCCGGGCAGTTTCACTGGAGTGGCCAAGATAGCGCGCTACCAGTATCTGTTTCATATGAGTAATGCCACTGCGACCATTCACAGCGAGCATAGTGGTTTCTTCGCGCAAATGTTTGATGGCTTCTGTCGGCATATTGGCGCCGACGGCAATCAAGGTGGCGCATACCGTATAATTGGCTAATGATAACGGACTTTGCATAGAAGCACCGGCGTGCAAGGTTCCTTGTTCAAACCACAGTAGTTTGCCATCAAGACGGATATTGGTATGCTGCGTGACGCTGCCTGTGTTGAATGTTTCTCCTGAGGCCGTACGACCAAAGCAGAGTATTTCACCACCGATATAGCACGCATTTTTTGCTAATAAGACGTCGTGTTGTAGATGGACTTGTGCTTGATTAAAAAAGATTGTTTCTTGCGGCAGCCATTCCAAGCGAGCATCGGCACCTGCCTCTAACGTAACTTGCTGTTTGGAAATATGCTCATTGGCGCGATACCATTTGCTGGCGCCTGGTGTGGTCAGCAGTGCATGTGTATTGGCGCCAGCATGGGCAGTTATGACCAGTTGATCACCTCCGACAATACCTCCGGGTGGGTGCACGATGATAGTGTGACAGATCGATGGATGTTCAGGATAGAGCGGCTTTTGTACTCGTAGTGGCCCAAAGTGACTACGTTCGGTAAGTCGTGTCGTACCGTTGTCGTTGCTAAAGCCTAATGTCAGTCGAGCGTGGTCACCACGTTCGGGAACGGGCGCTGTATTTAGCGGCATCACGGCAGCTTGGTCACTCATGCGTTTCATAGAGATACAGTAGTAGAACTTATTTCATTATGGTCAGACAGAGGTAATTCATTGCATGGAAAGAATGATAGACCTTTTAAATTGCAGGGTACATCTGGCAAGCGAAGAACGCTTTGTGCATGATGCTCACAATTCTTCTTTATACAGCAAGATGACGTTTCACGCTGTCGTCATCCATCTCTGCTTGCGTGCCTGATGCAACGATTTCACCACGCGACATGACGATAAAAGTATCGGCCAGTTCACGTGCAAAATCAAAATATTGTTCACACAAGAGAATGCCAATATCACCGCGTGCACGTAACAAACTAATGACGCGGCCAATATCTTTGATGATTGATGGCTGTATTCCTTCGGTCGGCTCATCGAGAATGATGAGTTTTGGATCTGCCAGCAAGGCACGCGCAATGGCTAGTTGTTGTTGTTGGCCACCAGAAAGGTCTCCGCCGCGTCGGTGTAGCATTTCCTTAAGGACGGGAAATAATTCGTAAATTTCAGAACGAATCTGGGATGCACTTTTCCCTGATTTGGTTGCCATTCCCATGAGCAGGTTTTCTTCAACGGTGAGTCGTGCAAAGATTTCACGCCCCTGTGGTACATACGCGATACCGAGTGCAGCACGCTGATGTGGTTTAAGTCGCGTGATATCTGCACCATCGAGTGTGACGTTACCTGCGGTAACGGGTAATACGCCCATGAGACATTTGAGCAACGTCGTTTTACCAACGCCGTTACGACCTAATAGTGTCAGGCATTTACCTTTTTCCAATGTCAGCGATACCCCGCGTAGCGTATGCGACGATCCATAATACTGATTGAGTTGATTGACTTCTAGCATCCTGTTGCCTCTAGCGTCCAAGATAGACTTCAATGACACGCTCGTTTGATTGCACTTGCTGCATGGTGCCTTCCGCTAGTACGGAGCCTTCATGCAATACAGTGACTTTACCACCCTGTGAGATTTCTTCGACAAAACCCATGTCATGTTCGACTACCATAATGGAATGTTTGCCGCGCAACTCGTTGAGCAATTCTGCAGTACGTGCCGTTTCTGCATCTGACATGCCTGCAACGGGTTCATCAAGTAATAGCAATTGTGGTTCTTGCATGAGCAGCATGCCAATTTCCAGCCATTGCTTTTGACCATGCGATAGCAGCCCGGCCAGACGTTGTTCGGCGCCATTGAGGCGAATTAAATTCAGGATGGCTTCGATTTTTCCTATTTGTTCTGAATCCAACCGAGCGAACAACGTACTCTTGACGCGCTTGTCCATCTTCATTGCCAGTTCCAGATTCTCGAAAACCGAATGTTGCTCAAATACCGTTGGACGTTGAAATTTACGGCCTATTCCGGCATGCGCAATTTCATATTCTGTCATTTTGGTCAGATCAATGGTTTGGCCGAAAAATACGGTACCGTGAGTAGGGCGAGTTTTGCCGGTAATGACATCCATCATGGT
>JAATGO010000349.1 GCA_015654605.1 Betaproteobacteria bacterium | reverse complement strand
GCTTTGGTGAAAGTGCGCCACCCGCTCTGCTTTATCAGGGACGACCAGTGCGCGTATCCTCAATGGATTTTGCGTGGCAACGCCAGTGGGACATTTATCATTGTGGCAGCTTTGTGATTGTATGCAGCCCAGTGCAAACATGAACCCGCGAGCCGAATTGCACCAGTCTGCCCCCATGGCCAGGGTGCGAGCAATGTCAAATGCAGTGATGATTTTGCCGCTAGCGCCTATTTTGACACGGTCACGCATCTTGATGCCGACCAGTGTATTGTGCACCATCAGCAAACCTTCCTTTAAAGGCATGCCAACATGGTCCGTGAATTCCATAGGGGCGGCTCCTGTCCCGCCTTCAGAGCCATCTACTGTGATGAAATCCGGTACGATATTTGTTTCTACCATGGCTTTGGCAATACCAAAGAATTCCCATGGATGACCCAGGCATAACTTGATGCCGACGGGTTTCCCTCCAGATAGTAGGCGTAGCTTTTCAACGAATTGCAGTAATCCTAATGGCGTTGAAAAAGAGGAATGTACTGCAGGGGAAATGCAATCAACGCCCATCGGAATACCACGCGTGGCAGCAATCTCCGGAGTGATTTTTGCAGAAGGAAGTACTCCGCCATGACCTGGTTTTGCGCCTTGCGATAGCTTGATTTCAATCATTTTAATTTGAGGAGACGTTACCTGTTGTGTAAATTTTTCCTCATCGAAGCTACCATCTTGGTGACGGCAGCCGAAATAACCAGAGGCGATTTGCCAGACCAGGTCGCCGCCAAATTCGCGATGATAGGGGGAAATGGAACCTTCTCCAGTATCGTGTGCGAAGCCGCCTCTTTTTGCGCCGTTGTTGAGAGCACGTATGGCGTTGGCAGATAAGGCTCCAAAGCTCATTGCTGATACATTGAATACTGACATGGAATAGGGCTGCTCCAGATCAGCGCCCACTGTTACACGGAAATCATGACTGGCAAGTTTGGTAGGGGATAGTGAGTGGCCAATCCATTCATAGCCTTTTCTTTTCACATCAAGCTCTGTCCCAAAGGGGCGACTATCAAGTTCTGATTTGGCTCGTTGATAAACGAGACTGCGTTTCTGGCGACTAAAAGGAGTGCCGTCGGTTTCTCCTTCAAAAAAATATTGCCGTAGCTCTGGCCGTACGGCTTCAAACATGAATCGAAAGTGCCCAATGAGGGGGTAATTACGCAATATGGAGTGATGGTTTTGCATCAAGTCGCGCCCCCCGATGATGGCTAATCCGAGTGGGATTGCTATCCACCACCAATTAATCAGATGCTGCTCAGCTAGCATTGCCAGTGTTAATGTCAGTATGAACATCAGCCATAATGCCAGATAACGGATAGATAGCATGTGTGAGTCCCTTTCAATGAATACTTTAGAACTTGGATTACGGGGGATTTTACCGGGTTTATCATGATGGAGGGAATCAAGGGCAATAGAGGTCGCAATACCTTGCGGACGGGCACTATTGCGTTGTCTCTTTGGTAGTAGAGACGCCATTCCGAGAAATAGAATAGGGAAAGAATTTTACCGATTTGAGGTAACATCATTTTTCGCCTTTTATGGCAAGGGTATCAACGTGATTGATTAAACCAAACCAGCCCAGCGTGGCGAGATGGGCTCGTACGAGATTGGATATGACGTAGGGAGGGTGTTTTTATTGGCAAAAAGAGGTGATGAAGTTTAGGGGTATCCCATGGGCAGGGCGAGATAGGTTGGGTTGGGGCAGGCCCTTGCAAATACGTTTCGCTTTATGAGTAAAGGGAGATCAGAAAAATTTAATGGGATGTCAAATTGTCTGTAACAGATTTGCAGAGTGTAGGGGCATAGCAACGGTAATGCACTCAGTGCGTACTTTGTGCTAATATTCCACCATAAATTCAGATTGCGTAGCGGAGTAGTGTATCCTAGGCGCAAGCCAGCTAAAAAGCTGAAGTGGTGCGGGGAATGGCTCAGATACTTTGGATGCCAAATCTAAGCAGTAGGTCACGTTTCATCTTAACACCCTTATAATTTTACAAATCAGGCGCTGAGTAATAGCGCGACAGCATATTATTTATGTCGACTAGCTTTATGAAGAGACGTACGTTGTCGTCGACTTTAGCCTATGCCAAGGCAGTAAACCGATCAATTTGTTCAACAACAAGCCGCACAAGAGCCGTACATGAATACTGATGAGGCCAAGAAAGTCCTCGAAACTGCATTGTTATGCACCCATGAGCCATTATCGATCAATGATCTGAAAAGGCTTTTTGAGGGTAGCGATGTAGACGACATTGAAATAACCGCAGATACCATCAAGCTGATGCTTGAAGAGTTGAGCCATGGTTGGAATGATAAAGGGGTCGAGATCGTCCGCTTGTCGACAGGCTGGCGCTTTCAGAGTCGCCCGGAAATGAAGGTGTATCTGGATCGTCTAAATCCAGAGAAGCCTCCTAAATATACGCGTGCAACACTTGAAACATTAGCGATTATTGCTTATCGTCAACCAGTAACACGTGGCGACATTGAAGAAATCCGTGGCGTCACGGTGAGTACGCAAACAGTCAAATTACTGGAAGACCGTGCTTGGATTGAGGCGATTGGTCATCGTGATGTTCCAGGGCGTCCTGCGTTGTTTGCGACCACCAAGCGCTTTCTCGATGACTTAGGCTTGAGTTCTTTGGATCAACTGCCACCTCTACAAACAGTGAGTACTGAAGAAAGTGAGCAGGGAGCATTGTTGGAACTGAGTGTTTTGGAGCAAGCGTCAGAGGCACATGCATTGAATTCAGATGATGTTTTGGAAGCGCAAACAGGCGCGACCAAAACAGACAGTTTTGTTGATATTTCTCAAACTGATGACAATGATTAGCAGCACTC
>JAATGO010000393.1 GCA_015654605.1 Betaproteobacteria bacterium | reverse complement strand
TAGGCCTGATCGGCGAGCAGGTTTTTCAATGTATTTTTATTGGCGTCCTCGTATATAGAGGGGTCTGCTAAACGTGTCTCAATATCAGATTTTTTTGTATTGAGTTTGGCAATTTGTTCTTCCAATCGTTTAATACGAGATTCCATTGGTTTTTTCAATGTGGCCCGGCGTTGGCGTTCATCAGCTTCCAACCGTTTCTGGTCGCGGCGTTTACTGGCCGACATGTCACCGTCTTCATTTTTTGATACTGACGAGGGTTGCGAGGCAACGGCTGCGGAAGGTGGCTGAGTAATAACGTTGCCAGATTCCGTGTTTTTTGACGCTAGTTTGGTTTTAAATAGCCAATCGCGATAGTCGTCCAGGTCACCATCAAAAACCTGAAGTTTCCCGTCTGCCACAATAAGAAATTGGTCTGTTGTTGCACGTAATAGATGGCGATCATGTGATACAAGAACCAGTGTACCTTCAAACTGTGCCAATGCCATAGTCAATGCTTCTCTGGTTTCCAGATCAAGATGGTTAGTCGGTTCATCGAGTAACAGCAGGTTGGGACGTTGCCAGACGATGAGTGCTAATGCCAGACGTGCTTTTTCGCCTCCTGAAAATGGAGCAATGCTACTGGTTGCCATCGTGCCATTAAAATTAAAGCTCCCCAGAAAATTACGTAATTCCTGCTCCCGCACATTTGGTGCAATACGTCCCAAATGCCACAGTGGAGACTCATCATGGCGTAGCATCTCAACTTGATGTTGCGCAAAATAGCCAATGACCAGTCCTTTGCCAAACTGACTGGTACCGTTAAGTGGAGCCAGCTCATTGGCGATAGTTTTAATCAGCGTGGATTTCCCCGCACCATTGACACCCAATAGACCAATACGTTGTCCTGTTTGTAGCGAAAAGTCGATGCCAGACACAATGACTTTTGTTTCAATTTCATGACTGGCACTATTTTCGATACGGTACCCGATATCGACTTTTTCCATGACGAGTAAAGGATTAGGTGCGGCAGCTGGTTCTCGAAATTCGAATGAGAATTCTGCTGCAGCACGTAATGGTGCCAGCTCTTCCATTTTTGATAATGCTTTCATGCGGCTTTGTGCCTGGCGTGCTTTGGAAGCCTTGGCTTTGAAGCGGTCAATAAAAGATTGTAGATGAGCGCGCTGACGTGTCTGTTTTTCCAACATCCCTTGTGCCAACTCTAATTGGGCGGCACGTTGCCTTTCAAATGCCGAATAATTACCGGAGTAACGTTTGAGCTTGCGTTCGTCGATATGGACAATAACATTGGCTACCGCATCCAGAAAATCGCGATCATGAGAAATAATGATCAAGGTTCCTGCATAACGCTTGAGCCAGTCTTCCAGCCAGATAATGGCATCCAGATCCAGATGGTTCGTTGGTTCATCCAAGAGTAGCAGGTCAGAGGGGCACATGAGTGCTTGTGCCAGGTTCAATCGCATACGCCAGCCGCCGGAGAAGCTGGCAACGGGTCTTTGAATCTGTTCTAACGTGAACCCGAGACCTGTGAGCAACTGCTCTGCTCGAGAGCGAACAGTATAGGCATCTGCATCTGCCAGGGCACCATATAACTCGGCAATGTGGTGTCCATTTTCATTGCTTTCAGGTTCTGCTTGTGCGGCAGCGAGTTCGGCCTCCAGGCGCCGTAAGACAATATCGCCATCAATCGCATATTCGATCGCAGGCCGATCAAGAGCTGGTGTTTCTTGAGCAACGTGCGCCATCCGCCATTTCACAGGGTAATCAATATTCCCCTGATCAGCGTGTAGATCACCGCGTAACATGGCAAACAGACTGGATTTCCCAGCGCCATTGGCGCCGATCAGACCAATTTTGTCTCCTGGATTGAGAGTAATGTCGACATTCTCGAGTAGAGGTTTGATGCCACGTGCGAGAGAAACTTGCTGGAAACGGATCATGGAGAAACAAAAATGGAAAAAGAGACGATGTATTTGGCGTAGAGGAATGATGCCATGATAATGAATGGCGTCATCAGGATATCGGTATATGCATGACAATACACATCATGGTACGTATAGGCGAATGATAGAAATAATTACGTGTCATCACAGATTTTTTAATTGTTCTGCTGTCAGTAAAAAGACCATATCGTCCCCGGCACTGGTGCTTAGCCATGTCAATTCCAGTTGTGGAAAAGCAGCCTCGACATGGGCTCGTTCATTGCCAATTTCAACGATCAGTATACCGTGTTTAGTGAGTCGTGATGCCGCGCCAGAAAGAATCTTGCGTACTAGATCCATGCCGTCAATGCCGCCTGCCAGAGCCAATGAAGGTTCGTGCAGATATTCCGGTGGCAATTTTATCATCGAGTCAGCATTGACGTAGGGGGGATTGCTGATGATGAGATCGTAGTGGCGTTCTGGTAATGCGTCATATAGATTGGATTGCACCAGGTGAATGCGATCACCGAGATCATAATCTTGAACATTGCGCAGTGCGACTGCGAGTGCATCTGCAGAGATATCCACGGCATCAATATGTGCATGTGGGAAGGCATCTGCCATTAGGATAGGGAGACAGCCAGAACCAGTACACATATCCAGCGCGTAATGCACGGCTTGAGGATCTTGCAACCAAGGGGAAAAATGTTCTGGTAATAATTCGGACAAAAATGAGCGAGGCACAATGACACGTTCATCAACATAAAACCGATAGCCCCCCAGCCATGCTTCATTGGTAATGTAGGCAGCAGGGAGTCGATCTTCGATACGTTTTTTGAGAATACTTAACACATGATCGACTTCATGCTGCAGCAATTTTGCCTCAAGAAAGGGGTCCAATTGATCCAGTGGTAAGTGTAGTGTGTGCAGGATGAGATAGGCAGCCTCATCTAAGGCATTGCTGGTGCCATGACCAAAAAACAGTTTTTCTCGGTTGAAGCAAGTCACGGCATAACGCAGTAGGTCACGAATGGTAACCAGATGATTGGGTGTCGTGATGGTGTTTTCTGATGTCGACATGAAATACGTTTTCGGAATATTGGTATGTTGATGCCATGCTAGCACTGGCATCACATCGGCTAGTTTTATGTTGCCTCAGTGATTACTGCTCAGTGATTGCTGATTATTTATTCGCACAATTTGTCCATGCTGAACTGAATGTTATTGCAGCAGGTTTTCCAACGTACGGCGATAAATATTTTTTAGTGGGTCAATATAGCGGACTTCAATATGTTCATTGATTTTATGAATACTGTCATTGGGGGGGCCAAATTCTATTACCTGAGGACAGATGCAGGCAATAAAGCGACCATCAGAAGTGCCGCCAGAAGTTGATAATTCCACCTGTAGTCCGGTTTCTTCCCGTATGGCTGTTGATAGTGCTTCGCTGAGAGTTCCTTTTGGTGTCAAAAACGGCAAACCACCAACAACCCATTTCAAATCATATGTCAGGCCATGCTGATCGAGAATGGCTTGTGTGCGTTGCTGCAGACTTTCTACGGTGCTAGCAGTCGAGAAACGGAAGTTGAAATCAACAGTAATTTCTCCTGGAATGACGTTGGAAGCGCCAGTGCCACCGTGAATATTGGACATCTGCCAGGAGGTTGGCAGATAATATTCGTTGCCTTCATCCCATGTTTCCTGAGTCAAGGCAGTCAGCGCAGGCACGGCCAGATGGATAGGATTTTTGGCCAGGTGAGGATAAGCGATATGGCCTTGTATCCCTTTGATGATGAGTTTTCCCGACATGGTGCCACGCCGACCATTTTTCATCGTGTCTCCCAGTTTGGCAGAGGAAGTTGGTTCACCGACGATGCAATAATCAAGAATTTCACCACGTGCGCGTAAATGGTCACACACGACGACCGTACCATCTGTTGCGGGGCCTTCTTCATCACTGGTAATGAGAAACCCAATGGATCCTTTGTGATCAGGGTGTGCCTGAAGAAATTCTTCAACAGCGACCACCATGGCGGCAATGGATGTTTTCATGTCGGAGGCACCTCGTCCGTAGAGCTTGCCATCACGTAATGTGGGTTGAAATGGAGGTGATTGCCATTGATCGACAGGACCTGTCGGGACAACATCTGTATGGCCTGCAAATACCAGAAGTGGCTGCACTGTACCTTTACGTGCCCATAAATTGGTTACTTCGCCAGACTGTATGGTTTCACAGGTGAAACCGAGCGGCGATAGCAATTCTGTTAATCGATCCTGGCATCCCTTATCTTGAGGGGTTACTGAAGAGAGGGCAATTAATTCTTGCGTTAAAGACAGTGTCTTGCTCATGGTGATATGTGAAAAATCTGTTGATAAAGTGCTTCAGAAAAACCGACGTGTGTATGTTGACCATCTACCAGCACGGGGCGTTTGATGAGAGAAGGATACTCCACCATGAGTGCCGTAGCGCTGGCATCGTCAACGACGGCGGCTTTACGCTCTTCACTCAAGCCACGCCAAGTGGTTCCTTTGCGGTTAATTAAAATATCTCTGGAGACATCTTTTAACCATGCTTGAACCTGGGCAGCCTCTAGCCCATTTTTTTTGAAATCGTGGAAAACGACATCAATGCCATGTGCATTCAGCCAGGTGCGGGCTTTTTTCACTGTATCGCAATTCGGAATACCGTAAAGTATCATGCGTCTGTATAGTTGGTTGATGTATCGTGCTGGCTTAGTATTAAGTGAACTAAGTCAGCACGGTTAGGTTGCAAGCAGGATAACTAGCGCCTCAATATTGTCAGATATTGTCGATCAAGCTTCTCGCAGCAGATCGTTGATGGCAGTTTTAGCACGTGTTTGCGCATCCACTTTCTTAACGATGATCGCTGCATATAAACTGTATTTCCCATTTTGGGAGGGCAGGTTTCCGGGAACGACAACAGAGCCGGCCGGTACTCGTCCATAATGGATTTCACCTGTTTCACGATCATAAATTTTGGTGGATTGACCGATATAGACACCCATCGACAAGACGGAATTTTCTTCGATGATGACACCTTCGACCACTTCCGAACGGGCACCAATGAAACAGTTATCTTCAATAATGACCGGCCCAGCTTGAATTGGTTCGAGTACGCCGCCAATGCCGAC
>JAATGO010000390.1 GCA_015654605.1 Betaproteobacteria bacterium | reverse complement strand
GTGGATGGCGATCCTGATGGCGTCTTCTTGACCACAGGCAGCTCCAGCTTGGCAAATAGAATTTCACCCAATTGCTTGGGTGAATTAAGATTAAATGGCTGCCCCGCCAAGGTATAAGCTTGCTGTTCAATTTCCAGCATACGCTTGCCTAATTCATGAGATTGTTGCGCCAGCAAATCCGCATCAATCAGCACGCCATTACGCTCTATTTTTTGCAACACAACTGACGTTGGCACTTCAATTTTTTCGTAGATATAGCGAAGCTGTGGATTATCCCGTATCTGTGGCCACAACACATGATGCAACGCCAGTGTCACATCCGCATCTTCTGCAGCATAAGCCGTAGCACGGTCAATTTCCACCTGATCAAAACAGATTTGCGATGCCCCCTTGCCACAGACTTCGGTATAACTAATCGTTTTGCGATTCAGATGGCGCAATGCCAGGCTATCCATATCATGCGTACGATGCGACTCGACGACATACGATTCCAGTAAAGTGTCATGTACGATACCTCGCAGGTGCACACCATGATTGGCAAAAATATGACTATCGTACTTCAAGTGCTGCCCCAATTTAGCTTTTGCAGGGTCTTCCAACCATGGCTTGAGCTTCGCCAAAACAAACTCGCGCGCCAATTGTGGTGGCGCATTCTGATAGTGATGCGCCAAGGGAATATAAGCAGCCAGTCCTTCTTCACAGCAAAAAGAAATACCAACCAATTGTGCCTGCATAGGGACTAACGATGTCGTCTCTGTATCAACGGCTGTCAACTCAGCTTGATTGATGGTTGTCAGCCAACGATCAAGCTGTTCTTCGGTCAAGACTGTCTCATACTCTACTGCGGGGGATGTCTTCGCCTTATCTTCTTCTGCCTCGAATAAACCTGCTTGTGCCTGCTCACCAGATACTGCCGCAGCACTCTCAAGCTCACGTAACCAAGTGCGAAAATTATAGCGAGTAAATAATTGTCTCAGTGTTTCAGTATCTCGCTCTTTGGCCAATAGTGACTCTACTGACAAAGGCATGTGTGCTGACAAATCACAGTCAGTCTTGACTGTCACCAACACCCTGGCTTGTGGCAACCATGGCAATGCCTTGCGTAAATTTTCTCCCACCACACCACCAATTTTGTCCGCGTTGGACATGACGCCATCAAGTGAATCGTATTGCGTCAGCCATTTCACCGCTGTCTTCGGACCTACTTTTTCCACTCCGGGAACATTATCAACCGTATCGCCAATCAGGCTTAGATAATCTACAATGCGCTCAGGCGGAACACCAAATTTGGCCACAACTGCAGCATGGTCTAATGTTTCATTACTCATGGTGTTGACCAGTGTGACGTGATCATTGACCAATTGCGCCAAATCTTTATCACCTGTCGAGACAATGGTTTTCAACCCCTGGGCTGTTGCCTGTGTCGCCAGTGTGCCAATAACATCATCAGCCTCTATCCCTTCTACCATCAGAATTGGCCAACCCAACGCCTGTACGGCTGTGTGAATGGGTTCAATCTGCAATACCAGGTCTTCCGGCATTGCCTTACGTGTCGCTTTGTATTGCGCATATAAATCATCGCGAAAAGTTTTCCCTTTGGCATCGAATATACAAGCTATGTAACTTGCGGGATAATCCTGCCGTAACCGGCGCAACATGTTAATCATGCCGTATAGTGCTCCAGTTGGCGCACCTTCCGTGTTACGCATGTCTGGTAATGCGTGAAATGCACGATAGAGATAACTAGAACCATCAACTAACAACAAGGTCTTTTGCATATGGAAATTAGAGGAAAAAGTGTCCCCAAGCTAAGGGAAATCAACGATATTGAACGTGCAACAGCTAAAAAAGCACGTGAATCATGGCACGTACTTACCATTATGGCAGAATTTATTGAGACAACAGAACGCTTAGCTGAGCTACGGCCAGCAGTTTCTATTTTTGGCTCCGCCCGCACCAAGCCAAATGATCCTCACTATGCTTTATGCGTTGATATTGCCCGGCGTCTTTCTGATGCGGGCTTCGCTGTTATTTCGGGTGGTGGTCCTGGCATCATGGAAGCAGCCAATAAAGGGGCTTTCGATGGCGCATCGCCCTCTGTCGGACTCAATATTGAGTTGCCGCACGAACAAAAAGGAAATAGTTGGCAAGATATTTCCATGACCTTCCGCCATTTTTTCGCACGCAAAGTCGCCTTCGTCAAATATGCCGATGCCTATGTCGTACTACCGGGAGGCTTTGGTACCTTGGATGAACTGACCGAAGCACTTACCCTGATGCAAACCCGAAAATCTCGGCTGATGCCCATTATCCTGGTTGGCAAAGAATTCTGGGGTGGCTTGTTAGAATGGCTGAAAACAACATTAGTCAACGAAGGCATGATTCATGCCAATGACATGGAATTGCTGCAAGTGATTGACGAACCAGCAGATATTGTGACGGCTATCGAACAATTCTATGTGACACATAGCAGGATGAAAGAACGCGAAGAGACTGGCGATATTTCTCAGTCCAACGCAGAAAAAGAGGAAATTGCCCGGCAAACTGGCTCCTATCTGTAGCCAAATCCTGTCGCATTGATTACCATACTGACAGTATCTCGCGACAATCAAACGCAGGGAACCACTCCAAAATGAGAAGTCCCTGTAAATATTGCGTTGAAACCACCTCTCTGTACATAGACCATTGTAACAAGCCATGTGTAAGACGATAGACGTTGCGGTTTCAACACTGTTTACCAATTTTTATTGGTTCATAACCGACTCAAGAGAAATAGAGCCCACATGAAATGCTGTAGCAAGCTGTGGTTTGCTACAATGGTTCTACATTAGTAGTCATTCAACTTTCTATAGAAAATTATCATGACCATGTCCAAATTCTGGTT
>JAATGO010000439.1 GCA_015654605.1 Betaproteobacteria bacterium | reverse complement strand
TGATTATGTTGGCTGGTATTTATTACGGTGCGCAGTATGGTGGATCGACTACTGCCATCTTGGTAAAACTGCCAGGAGAAGCCGCTTCAGTTGTGACAGTGCTTGATGGATATCAGATGGCGCGTAAAGGACAGGCAGGAGTAGCGCTAGGCACTGCAGCAATAGGATCGTTTATTGCGGGTTGCTTCGGTACACTTGTTATTGCCGCATTTGCTGTACCGCTGACCGAAGTTGCTTTGTTGTTTGGGCCATCAGAATATTTTTCATTGATGTTGCTGGGACTGGTTGGATCAGTCGTGCTTGCATCAAAATCCACTCTTGAGGCAGCAGCGATGACAGTCATCGGGTTATTGCTGGGGTTGATAGGAACGGATGTTGCTTCGGGCGTAGCGAGATTTACATTTGGTATGCCAGAATTATCAGATGGGCTTGATTTTGTCGTGATTGCAATGGGTATCTTTGGCTTTGGAGAAATTGTCGCTAATTTAGAGAATCCCGAAGAAAAGAGAAAAATACTTGCCAAAAAAATAACGGGATTATTACCTTCAAAAAAAGATTTTAAGAGAATGATGCCTGCAATTTCAAGGGGCTCGCTATTAGGAGCAGCCTTAGGGGTGCTACCAGGCGGAGGCGCGCTTCTGGCATCATTTGCTTCTTATGCCATGGAGAAAAAAATAAAATTGAAGCCGGGGGAAGTCCCGTTAGGTGAAGGAAATATTCGTGGCGTAGCAGGACCAGAATCAGCTAATAATGCCGGATCCCAGACTTCCTTTATTCCGTTGCTGACATTGGGTATACCGCCCAATGCGGTAATGGCACTGATGGTTGGTGCGATGACAATTCACAATATACAGCCAGGACCAGAAGTGATGAAGAGCAATCCTGAATTATTCTGGGGGCTCATTGTATCAATGTTCATTGGAAATACAATATTGGTTATATTGAATCTCCCGTTGATTGGAATGTGGGTCAGACTGTTAACAGTGCCTTATAAATGGCTTTTCCCGGCAATTGTCTTATTTTGTGCGGTTGGTGTTTATTCTACTAATAACAGCATTTTTGATATCTGGTTGGTCGGATTATTCGGTATTGTTGGATATGTACTTCACAAGCTTGATTTGGAGTCGACACCGTTATTGTTGGGTTTTATTTTAGGTCCGATGGTCGAAGAGTATTTACAGCGGACATTACTTCTCTCCAGAGGGAATTGGGCAATTTTCGTGGAAAGACCCATTACAGTTGGTATTTTATGTGTCGTGTTGTTGTTGATTATCATGGTTTCTCTACCTGCTATCCGTAGAAAACGTGATGAGGCTTTCATTGAAAGTTAATCGAAGATCATTCAAATTGAGAAAACAGCCGATAATAAGGATTATTTGATTTACAGATACTTGCCGACGATGGCGGGTGAAGGATCCAGTAAGAATGTCTTATCGGTTGGTAGCGCGAATGGATGGGACATATGTCCAAGGCACTCTTAGCAAACTGAGATAGCTGCAAAGAGAGGTCTTATTTCATCTCTATTGAAAATAAACCACTCTAGATTGCACTATGAAGATCTTTTTCTGATGAAAAAATACACAATTGCCAGAAACACAAACCAGAGTGGTGTGATAGCCAGTGCCGATGCAGTGTCCGGTTTTTGGGCCAATGCCCATAAGATGAATGCAAAGAAGGCAAACACGACAATGACGATCGGTATGCCACCTGGCATCTTGAATGTTGATTTGGCATGCAACTCGGGGCGCTTACGACGATACTGGATATAAGATACGAGGATAATAGTCCATACAAAAATAAACAGTAGTGCAGAAATCGTCGTCACAATTGTGAACGCTTCGATAATACTTTGACCTGCATACAATAATGCCACGCCTGATAACAAGAAAATGCAGGAGAAAAACAAGGCATTGACCGGGACTTTTCGTCGGCTTAGTTTACCCAATGCCTGCGGGGCATGATGACTGTCAGCCAATCCGAAAAGCATGCGTGATGTTGAATAAATGCCCGAGTTGGCACTTGATGTGGCCGATGTCAACACCACAAAATTGACAATGTGTGCGGCAATACCTAGTCCTGCTAACGAGAACATTGCCACAAACGGGCTATGATCGGGGCTAATCTGATTCCATGGCGTGACGGTAATAATGACAAATAAGGCTCCCATATAAAACAATACGATACGAATTGGAATTGAGTTGATCGCTTTGGGAAGGTTGTGTTCAGGATTTTGTGTTTCAGCAGC
>JAATGO010000355.1 GCA_015654605.1 Betaproteobacteria bacterium | reverse complement strand
TGGAAGAACTCGGTAAAACGCATGAGCATGTCATCGAGCCAACCGCCATAGAACCCTGCTAAAGCACCAATCAGAATACCAAAAAATACTGCTACGAAAGTGGAAATCACACTGATGAGCAGGGAAACTCTGGCACCGTAAGCCAGGCCAGCACCAATGTCACGCCCCAACATATCGGTACCAAACAAGTATTGCCGATCTTGAAACGGTTTCAGCAATGGTTGCCCTACCATCATCCATGGTGACTCTTCATAGATCATCGAAGCAAAAATTGCCAGCAATATGACACACAAAAGAATCAGAGATCCAATGACGGCTCCCTTGTTTGCCGAAAAACGGGAAATAAAAATTTTCATGTCAGCCTCCCGCTTCAATACGTGGATCAACAAATCGATAAATCAGATCTGTCAGCAGATTAAATAACACCACCATCGTAGAAGTTACCAAGAAAACTCCAAGCAACAATTGATAATCACGTTGCATTAATGCATCGAACATCAGGCGACCAATCCCTGGCCAGCCAAATACTGTTTCCGTCAACACTGCTCCACCAGCCATCTGTCCTAGCTGAATGCCAGCAAATGTCACTACGGGTAATAAGGCATTGCGCAACACATGCTTACGAATGACTTGATTCGGCGGTACTCCTTTTGCGCGTGCCGTCTTGACGAAATCCATCCCCATGACTTCTAGCATTGAGGCACGTGTCAGACGTGCGTACATCGCCATAAAAAAACATCCTAATGACACTGTGGGTAACACCAAATGTGCTGCAACGTCTTTGACATGTGCCCAACCTGTCAGACCAGCGCCAACCGACTCCATGCCAAAAGCGGGTAGCCAGTTGAGCATCACCGAGAAAAATATAATGGCCAATAGGGACAACCAGAACAATGGTGTTGCATACAATAAGAGAGAGGCAGACATGATGACACTATCAAGCCATTTACGACGATTGGTATAACGACTCTTCGATGCTAATACCCCCAATAAAACGCCTATCACAATAGAGAATATGAAAGCACAGCTCATGAGTAACAGTGTCGCTGGCAAGCGCTCAAGAATAAGATCTAAAACTTGTAATTTATTGCGATAGGAATAACCAAAATCCAGCTGAACAACCCCTTTGAGATAAAGCCAAAGCTGCTGGTACAACGGTTGGTCAAATCCAAATTGCTGACGTAATTGCAGAACATACGTAGGATCGGAAGCACCGGCTTCGCCAGCCATGATAGATGCAGGATCACCTGGAGCCAGTCTGATCAGCAAGAAGTTGACGATGACAACACCAAGAATGACGACAATTCCCTTGCCGATTCTTGAGATAAGAAATGAGAGAAGTTTCACAATGTACTACCTTTTTGTACAAATTACCGGTACTGCATCTGATTGGCAGATGGTGTCGCCACCACCTGCCAATATGTACTAACTTTGTATTAGCGCTGTATTAACTTGTACCGACTTTTATTTCTCGATATACACGCTATCGAATGAGGCGTTAAGTCCAATACCAGAGGTAATCAGATTTTTGATGTTCTTACGGAAAAAACTGACATTCTTGATCTCAAACAAATACCCATTCGCTACTTCATCAACGAGGATGTATTGTGCTTGTGAATACAACTTTTGGCGCTCTTCCGGAGTCTGTGCAGAAGATGCCTTGTTAAGCAATTCGTCAACCTTGGTATTGCTATAACCTTCGTTATTGACGAATGGCGATCCCTTTACGATATTACTCGACAAGAACAGTCGTGATACTCCAATCGCTGGATCTCCAAACTGATCGGTGAAATGGAAGGTCAAATCGAAATCAAAATTGGCAACACGTGATGCCCAGCTTCCTGCATCAGATGGTTCTATATCCACTTTAAACCCAATTTGCTCCAGACTTTGTTTGGTATATTCTGCCAAACGATCCCATGCTGATCCATAAGGATATGACAGAATTCGAATAGGAGTAGCACCAACATCCACACCGGATTCCTTAATCAATGCACGCGCCTTCTTCAGATCATAATCATAGGTCGGTACATTTTTATCGTAGAACATCGTACTCGATGAAATGGGACCAGTCGCCACTTTACCAATACCGAAGAAAATATTATCGACAATGAATTTACGATTCATGGCATGCATGACTGCCTGACGTACCTTGATATTATTAAAAGGTGGCTTACGTTCATTCATCACCATTGACGTCATAGGAGAAAACATTTCTGCACCCTTGGTGGTACTCTCGACTCCAGGCAATGCCTGCAAGCGTTTGACATCAACATAATCGATATCATTGCCACGCAGTAGCTGAACATCTCCCTTTTCAAACGCAACCGCACGTGATGCAGCATCTGGGATTACCTGAAATACGATTTTGTCCAGATAGGGCAATCCTTTTTTCCAGTAATGAGGATTACGTACTAATGTAATATGTGATCCTTTTTCCCATTCCTTGAACATGAAGGGGCCAGTACCAATCGGTGTTTGATTCGCTGGATTAGTTTTATAGTCGGTGCCATCGTAAATATGCTTAGGCATCATCGTCATATTATCTGCGCCAAACAAAGATAAAAATGGTGCAAACCGTTCCTTGAGTTTGAATTCAACACGAGTATCATTAATGGCTTTGACCGAAGCCAGATACTTGTTAATCACTACCCGCACGCGTGGATGACTCTCACGCAAAAATTTGTCTACGCTAAATACTACGTCTGCAGAAGTAAATGGCTTACCATCATGCCACGTTACTCCGCTTTGCAAATCGAATGTGTACGTCAGCCCATCTGTTGAAACTGTCCATGATTTTGCCAACGAGGGCTGTGGCTTGAGGTCACTCGAATACGTCAACAGACTTTCATAAATTTTCCCACCAACATACTGCGTCGGCGACTGCTGATTAAGCCCAAGCACCAAAATAGGAGGCTCTGGCTGAACAATGGCAAATAAAGTTCCCCCTCTGGTTTGCGCGGAAGCTGGCATCAAAGTTGCGGTGCTTACCGCAACTACCGCAGCAACGGCACAAAGGCGTTTGATCAGTGATGTGTTCATATTTCCCTTTGATTAAGTCGTATGTCATTACCAAAAATTTATTCCACAATGCAACGGAATACATATCCAAGACACTCAGGTGCCGACTATTTCCCCCAAGCTTCCTGATTTATACCAATAGTCCAGTGGCTGGACCAATTTAAAAAAACAACTCTTAAATATACTCACCAATACATCCTCTTACTGCTTATTCTCTATTACTCCCATATCTAACACTTTCGACTTACATCGCTACAAAAATACACTCTCTCTTACCAACTTAAAAGTTAGCAATTTCCAGGAATCGGCATGCGAGCCATACCATTTGGCTCAACATCACGACCACCTCTATTGCCAACGCACAGATACGCGTTAAACAATCTCTGCTTCACCACCAAAATCTTCACCAAGACGACTGCTACTTCCCAGAAAATGATCACGCATTGCCTTACGTGCTGCTTCAGGATCCCGCGCTAGAATCGCTCGTATCAAGGCATCATGCTCGGCTTCTGCTACCTTCCACACCTCTCGCGTCACCAACAACTGCTCTAGCTTGTGAAACATGACGCTGTTATCGTGTAAATTCCACAAATTGGTTACTGTCACCACCATTGCAGTATTACCAGTGGCTTCTGCAACCGCAATATGAAATGCTCGGTTGTGCGCTCTCGGCGTACTCGAACCCTCCATACGTCTACCTACTGCTTCAATCGCTGCAATCTGCTCAGCAGATCCATGTTTTGCCGCCAGAGCAGCACACTCTGGCTCTACCAGTAAATGCACGCTGATTAACTCAAATGGACCAATATCCGATTGCAATGGGTGTAAATCAGCAATAGCATTCGTTGTGGATGTGCGATTCTCCTTTAACGGCAAAACAAAAATACCAGCACCTACACGTACGTCGACATAACCTTCCAACTCTAGCGCAATCAATGCTTCCCGCACTGATGTCCTGCTCACCTGTAAGGTGTCTGCCAATTCTCGTTCAGAAGGCAAACGTTTCCCAACCTCAAATCCTCCTGAGCGGATTTTTGCTGCGATCTGATCCGCAATCATGCGATACAAGCGCGTAACGCTTACTGGTTCTAAAGAATTCATCATCTCCTTCTCCGGCCTGTAAACTTCCAAATGTCCAGTGGTTGGACCAGCAATATACACCACATCGAGAAATTCGGCCGTCTCTAGAGCACTCTTTACTTTTAAAACCAAGAACACATTAGACTCAGTATAGATACAGCACTTTCCGTGCCAGAAATTTCTATAAGTAACCAATTGATTTACATGGTAATTCTCAAAGACAGCGGTAGTACCTCACTCAAATACTGGAACAAAACGCACCAAAACAAACACAACGAACCATTATTGGGCAAAAAATACATTAAAGAAATAATTGTGCAAGATGTACGTCATTCCCCAGATTCCTCTGAAAAATCCGCATCCATCAGTGAAGCTACTATGCGCAAATAGCCAGCGCCGAACGCTGGAACGTGCGGATGCTACACTAGTGATGCATCGACTCAATGCTGCTGAGGCCTCGAATTTACAAATAGTTCTAGAGGTTGGACAAGACCCGAAACTCGTGCACTCGTTTATCAAGTATCCATCTGTCCATTATATTTCTGTCCTAGGAGTAAACAAAATGGAGCATCGCGTAAGTGGCGTTACACAACCATATTCTCAATGTCATCGCGATAAAACACTTCGCGATTGTCCGCGACGATACCTCTG
>JAATGO010000119.1 GCA_015654605.1 Betaproteobacteria bacterium | reverse complement strand
CTTCAAGAGTCTTTGCAAGACCTGATTGATCATAAAACCAAGCCAATGGGAAGCCTTGGCGTAGTGGAGTCTCTTGCCAGTCAGATTGGTTTGATTCAACGTACAACAGGGCCTCACATACAACAGCCAACGATTATTGTTTTCGCCGCAGATCATGGTGTAGTAGCCGAGAATATTTCAGCTTTCCCTCAGAGCGTGACTTGGCAGATGGTGGAAAATTTTCTTCATCATGGCGCCGCGATTAATGTTTTTGCGAGACAGAATCAATGTACTTTACATGTAGTGGACGCCGGAGTGAAGCATGATTTCGGCGAGCGTGCCGGGTTAATTGATCGCAAGATCGGTTATGGAACTGAGAATTTTTTGAAGCAGCCTGCCATGAGCGTGGAAGAGTGCGTGCGTGCCGTTGAGGCAGGTATGGCATTGGTGGCTGAACTTGATGCCAATGTGATCGGTTTTGGTGAAATGGGAATTGGCAATACGACATCAGCTGCTGCGATCATGCATAAAATAACAGGTGTGGCGGTAGCAGAGTGCGTTGGTGCAGGCACTGGTTTAGATGCCGATGGAGTGACGCATAAACAGCATGTTATTGAAGCAGCTGTAGAGTTACATAAAGGAGCAATACTCCCTGCAGATATATTGCGGACGTTCGGCGGATTTGAAATTGCTATGATTGCCGGTGCCATGGTTAAGGCGGCAGAGCGCCGTATGGTACTGCTCATTGATGGTTTTATCGTGACATCAGCACTATTGGTTGCGGCACAATGGCAACCTGCAATTTTGGATTATTGTGTATTTTCCCATTGTTCTAATGAAAGTGGGCACCAGCGTATGTTGAAGCACCTCGGTGGGGAAGCTTTGTTGCAATTAGGGTTGCGATTGGGAGAGGGAACTGGCAGTGCACTAGCCTTGCCATTACTGCATGCCGCTGTGAATTTTCTCAACGAGATGGCAACTTTTTCATCTGCTCAGGTAAGTGATAAAAGTGATAAGGTTATCGACTAATTGTCGAGGTACAATTTTGTACCAAAATTTTGTTGAGGTTCCTGCATGCCTTTAGTGCCAAAATTTCGGTTGTTACAGTGTGGCGTGTATCAATTACGACTTTTTTTTACCGCACTACAATTTTTTACGCGCCTACCTATACCTGCCTGGGTTGGATTTGATCCTGCATGGTTGCAGTACGCGGCACGTTATTTACCAATGATTGGCTGGTTGGTAGCGCTCGTTACTGCTTTTGTTGTGATTGTGGCACAGTTATTATGGGCACCGATTGTCGCAGTCTTGTTGTCGACCATTGCAGGTATTTTGTTAACAGGTGCTTTGCACGAAGATGGATTTGCTGATGTATGTGATGGTTTTGGTGGCGTAGCACAGACTCCCCGCATTTTGGAAATCATGCGTGATTCCAGTATCGGTGCTTATGGCGCTATGGGGATCGTGCTGTTGTTGGCAACAAAAATTACAGCGCTATCATTATTACCACCACTACAGATTGCCCCTGCATTGTTGCTGGCGCACCCTGTGTCACGTTGGATGTCAATCAGCCTGATTTGGCGTATGCAATATGTCGGGGAGCAAGGTAAAGCGAAACCGGTGGCACAGCAGATGTCGGTAGCAGGGTGGTTGTTTGCTGCCGTGACAGCATTGGTACCATTATTATTGTGTGGCGGCATGCGATGGTTACCATGGATAAGTGTGATTGTCGCGATATTGCTAGCTGTTTTGGTTACCTTATATCTGGCGCGGAAATTTGCGCATCGCATTGGCGGGTATACTGGTGATTGCTTGGGGGCTGTGCAACAGGTGTCTGAAGTTGCCTGTTATCTTGGGTTATTGGCTGTTGCTGGTTATTAAAACGCATCTCGTGTCTATTGATGAAATGAGTTCTCATATTCGTATGCGCTTACATTTGATACGCCATCCACAACCGATGATTGAAAAGGGGATATGTTACGGTAGCACTGATCTGGAACTTGCCCCTGGGGCTCTGCAGTCAGCAGTATCATCATTACATTCTTGTTTGCCGCCTGATCGGAAAATATTTTCCAGCCCACTACGACGTTGTACAGAGCTGGCGCAAGAATTGGCAAATTTATTGCCGTGCAGTCATATTCACTACGATGCTCGTTTGCAAGAACGAGATTTCGGTACGTGGGAGATGCGGCCTTGGGATCATATCGCACGTCAGGATATGGATACGTGGGCGATAGAGGCTACGACTTATTGTCCAGGTGGAGGAGAGAGCGTATTGCAAATGGCACAGCGGGTACGTTCTTTTTACGTAGACTTGCAGCAACAGAAGATAGCGGAAGCAATTGTTGTTGCACATGCTGGCAGCATACGGTTGTTGCAGGCATGTGATACATT
>JAATGO010000332.1 GCA_015654605.1 Betaproteobacteria bacterium | reverse complement strand
TTGTATTCCTGGGGTTGGCGCTTGCCATTTCTGGCTGGTTTGCCTCTAGGCTTCGTGGGACTTTACTTACGGCTCAAGCTTGAAGAAACACCACATTTCATGTCTGTTCATGAGAAAGAAAAAGTGGAAAAAGCGCCTCTTATCACCGGCCTGCGTCGGGAGTGGCGTGCCATTCTGATCGGCATGGGATTGATTTCAGCTCCTTCTGCATGTATCTATATTTTCTTCATTTATTCACCGACTTATCTATCAAGGGTTCTTGGTTTTGGACTGGCAGAGGCACAACGGGCCAATCTATATAGTCTGATACTTTATTGTGCACTGATTCCTTTCTTTGCATATCTGAGCGACATTGTAGGAAGACGTCCTCTCATGATCATCAGTACCCTGGCTATTGCATTGGTTACCTATCCCGCATTTCATTTACTCAATGCAAACGATTTTTCTCAAACGGTGCTAGGTCTTTGTTTGATGGGAGTGGCATTTGCCCCACATTCAGCGACAGCACTGTGTGCCATGGCTGAAATCATGCCTACTAACATTCGCTATACAGGGCTTTCCATCAGTTTGAATATTCCTGTGACATTGTTAGGGGGGACTGCGCCATTTATTGCGACATATCTGATAGCAAAAACGGGTAATTTATTTTCTCCTTCCTGGTTCGTTGTTGCTGCTGCCATTTTGTCCTTCATTGCCGCGTTTACCTACAAGGAAACCATCCGTACAGGACTGCGTAGAACGTAACAGGAAGTGACAATGAAACTGCTGAATAAAAGAGCCGTGATAACAGGTGGTGCAAGTGGGATTGGTTTGGCAACGGCGATAGCATTAGCTTCCGAAGGCGTTATTGTTACCATCGTCGACCGGAATCAAGAGGCGATGCAAAAAATCCAGATGAATCTATCTGCAAATACGCAAAAAATCATCATGCATGAAATGGATATTCGTGATGAAGAGGCAATTGATCGCACGACCAACAACATCCTGAATCAAGGTACTGTTGACATACTGGTCAATAGTGCTGGCATTGCGGCGACGGTACCATTTCTCGATACGGAAAGCAGCATGCTTGATGCCATGTATTCTATTAATTGGCGAGGCACTTTTCTTTTTAGTCAGCGTATTGCAAGGCATATGGTCAAGCATAGGATAGCGGGTTCCATCATTCATATCAGCTCAGTATCTGGCAGTCGGGGTAATGCGGGACGTGCTGCATACGGTTCCACGAAAGCTGCTGTATCCATGCTGACAGAAATTATGGCAGTAGAGCTTGCTCCTCTGGGGATCAGGGTCAATGCCGTTGCTCCCGGTCCCATTGAAACCCCACTGGTTGCTGCTGCGCATAGTCAAACGGTCAGAGATGAATGGTTGCAGCAGTTACCGATAAGACGCTACGGTGCTCCAGAAGAAATAGCGCGTGCCGTCATTTTTTTGGCGAGTAGTGACGCCAGCTATATCAATGGCCACATCTTGAATGTTGATGGTGGATTTATGGCCTCTGGGATTCTTAAATGTTAACAGATATTGCCTCATCGTATAAGTAGCGTATGAGAGATCTATTTTAATTGCAGGTTGCGCCAGGCTGCCAATTTTTCCGCATACGGGATGGTATATGCTGGACTACTGGAAGGCAATCTGATAAGCCGATAATCATCGGCTTTTTTTTGTAGCGCTTTCAACCCAAGTCGCTCGGCAGTTCCACCATTGAATGCAATCGTATGTAGTTGAGGTAATCCGTGTAGTAAGCTGTGTAGGTCATTATGGACGTGTTCGCGGATATTGCTGTCTAAACTGCCAGTTCGCTTTGCTTCAGCGACGACATCCCACAAGCCGATACCATTTTTTAAAAGTGATTTCAGACGTGTCTGATAGGGAAGGGATGCTAAATCGGTATTGATGACTTCCGATATTAGCATCCAGAATCGATTTTGCGGATTGGCATAATATTGGTTTTGTGCCAGAGATACTTCACCTGGTAGACTTCCTAAAATGAGAATCTTGACGCTTTTATTGACTACAGGGGCGAAGCTGCGTTTTACAGTCATGACATTTTTACCTTGTTTTTGGCTTGAGTAAAGATAGTGCTGAGTCTACCGGATTGTTTTGCTGTTGCAGAGTGGTATGTTTTTTTGGCATATAGAATGCATCTCATGTCTATTGATGAAATGGATTCTAGTAAATTTGATGATGATGTATGTTTTTGATCACGCTTATCATCTTCTTGGAGGCATGGTACTGTGCGGTGTTGTGTGGTAAGGAAAGTCAACCATATCTTTTGTCATGTTTGCAGTTGGGCTGGAATTTGAGTAAATAGATTGTAAATAAATTGTAAAACATTACTATTATGAAATATCTCCAAGTCGAGAGTAATTTTTTATACGCTAACCATTCATTGATTGAAAAACAAGATGATAAGCTTGCGTAGTCAGGAGTCCAGGGCAGGTATAGAACGTGTATTCCCCATTGATGGAACGAATTTGCCATAATGTGGTCAATACCCGACAATAGAAACGGGTGTGCGTTACATGCTACGTGTATTAAAATAGGGGCATTCATGAGTTGGTAGCACATGCATTGATTTTTAAATGAAAACTCCATGCAAAGTGTGAGTTACTTGAGCAGTGAAAAAAATTTATCAAGCCGGAGTGTAGAATGAAAAAACTAATTTTGATCGGTA
>JAATGO010000117.1 GCA_015654605.1 Betaproteobacteria bacterium | reverse complement strand
GTTCTGGAGGTGACGTATTTTTTTGTAGCCATAAGGTGCATTCGTTAAAGAGCGTGTGACAGTGTATTCGAGTTTAGCGACACTTAAGCAAAATGGCGTGTTTCGCCGCTACCAAAGAGGTTGGAGACACAGCGTCCGCAAAGACCGGGGTGTTCAGCGTGGGCGCCAACATCAGCGCGGTAATGCCAGCATCGCTCGCATTTTTGATACGCCGAAGGCGTCACTACGATGGTCTCTTGTTCTGTCGTGGGCACTAGAGTTGCTTTTGCTGTTGACGTGATCAGGATAAACTTCAGATCGTCGCCCAGACTTTGCAGTAAGGCATATTTATTTGCCGTGACCTTGATTTCCACTTCTGCTTGCAGTGAGGAACCGATGTCACCAGCAATACGTACTTCTTCCAATTGCTTGGTAACGGCAGCACGGATGTCATGCAGCTGCTTGAACTTGACCAGCAATGATTCTGCTTCTGGCACTTCAGGTAAGGAGTACCAGGTTTGCGTGAAAATGGTTTCGTCACTGGCGGCAAATGCCTCGGCATGAGCAAAATAAGACCAGGCTTCTTCCGCAGTGAAAGACAGCGTAGGGGCGATGAGCCGCAATAACGCGTGCGTGATGTGCCAGATGGCCGTTTGTGCTGAACGGCGGGCAGGCGAATCGATGCCTGCGGTATACAGGCGGTCTTTGATAATATCAAGGTAGAAGCCACCGAGATTTTCCGAACAATACATTTGCAGCTTGGAAATCACAGGATGAAATTCATAAACTTCATAGTGTGCGAGAATTTCTTGTTGTAGCTGTGCCATATCAGCAATGGCATAACGATCGATTTCCAACATGTCGTTGATGGCAACAGTATGCTGTGCTGGGTCGAAATCACTGGTATTGGCAAGCAGGAAACGTAGCGTATTGCGGATACGACGATATGCTTCTACGACGCGTTTGAGAATTTCATCGGAGATCGATATTTCTCCTGAATAATCACTAGAAGCCACCCATAGACGCAAGATTTCTGCGCCAAGTGAGTTGGCAACCTTTTGTGGCTCTACGCCATTTTTAAGTGATTTTGACATCTTGCGACCCTGACCATCGACTACGAAGCCGTGAGTCAATAGCGATTTGTAGGGCGCGCAGCCATTGAGCATGCAAGATGTCAGCAGGGAGGAGTGGAACCAGCCTCGGTGTTGATCAGAACCTTCCAGATAAAGATCTGCTGGGAACTGCAATTCTTGTTTATGGGAGCCACGGATCACAGTCTGGTGTGTTGTTCCTGAGTCGAACCAGACATCAAGGGTATCTTTATTTTTGACGTAAAGATCGGCATCGTCTCCCAGTAGTTCGCGAGGATCCAGTGTCTGCCAGGCTTCAATGCCATGTTGTTCAATACGTTGCGCGACTTGTTCCAGCAACTCCGGTGTGCGTGGATGTAGTTCGCCACTTTCCTTGTGTACGAAGAAAGCCATGGGCACTCCCCATTGGCGCTGGCGGGATAATGTCCAGTCAGGGCGATTGGCAATCATGCCATGCAGGCGTGCTTTACCCCATAAAGGGTAAAACGTTGTTTCTTCAATGGCTTGCAGTGCGGTATCGCGTAAATTCTTGTTTGCTCCTGGTGGAATTTTATCCATGCTGGCAAACCACTGTGACGTAGCGCGATAGATGATCGGTGTCTTATGGCGCCAGCAATGCATATAGCTGTGATCAAACATGACCAGCTTAAACAGGGAGCCGACTTCTTCCAGTTTGCTGCAGATGGGTTTGGAAGCTTCCCAGATCGTCATGCCGGCAAATAAGGGCAACCAGGATGCATAACGGCCATCTCCCATCACCGGATTGAGGATGGCATCGTCTTGCATGCCGTTTGCTTTGCATGAAATAAAGTCTTCTATCCCATAGGCTGGAGCAGAGTGGACGATGCCAGTACCACTGTCAGCGGTAACGTAGTCCCCCAGGTAGATAGGGGAGTAGCGATCGTAGCCTGGGTCTGCAGCAGACAGTGGGTGACGGAACTGTAGTAACGCTAATGCTTCTCCCTTGGTGGTCGCAATGATATTGCCTTCCAGTCCATAGCGGTCCAGGCAGGCTTGCACCAGTTCTTTCGCTAGGATGAGCAAGAGTGTTTCGCCGTTGCGCTCAGTTTGTACCAGAGCATAATCAAACTCTGGATGAACGTTTAATGCCTGATTGGATGGAATAGTCCATGGCGTCGTGGTCCAGATGACGATAAATCCACGGCCTTCCGGTAATTTTTTCAAGCCAAAGGCAGCGGCTATTTTTTCTGGCTCGGCAAAGGGGAAACCGACATCGATGGCTGGATCGCGTTTGTCCTGATATTCGACTTCTGCCTCAGCAAGTGCTGAAGCGCAGTCAAAGCACCAGTTGACTGGTTTGAGTCCACGGTAAACGTAGCCCTTTTTCAGAATTGTCCCTAGGGCGCGCAGCTCATCTGCCTCATTGGAAAAGTTCATGGTTTTGTAAGGGTTGTCCCACTCTCCCAAGACTCCCAGACGGATAAAGTCTTTTTTCTGTAGGGTGATTTGTTCGTTGGCATAAGCGCGTGCTTTCGCCTGTACATCTTCGATGGGTAGATTTTTGCCGTACTTTTTTTCGATCTGGATTTCAATGGGCATGCCATGACAATCCCATCCGGGCACGTATTGGGCATCAAAGCCGGCAAAGTTACGCGCTTTGACAATCATGTCTTTCAGTATCTTGTTGACGGCATGTCCCAGGTGGATTTCTCCATTGGCATAGGGCGGGCCATCATGCAGAATAAATTTTGGACGACCAGCAGCGGCTTTACGGATGCGGTGATAGATTTTCTTTTCTTGCCATTCTTGTACCCAATGTGGTTCGCGTTTGGCGAGGTCTCCACGCATAGGGAAGCCAGTTTCTGTCATATTGACAGGATATTTATTTGTCGCTTTGTCAGTGCCGGTTTTATTCGGTTTGGAAGGAGCGGTATCGTTATGAGACATAAGGTTTTCTTTAATAAAATTCTAGGAATGTGGCGTTATTCG
Organism: Betaproteobacteria bacterium; assembly: GCA_015654605.1. The sequence continues at coordinate 155 of JAATGO010000117.1, read as the reverse complement.
TTATCGCCTACTATGTGTGGTGTATCCGATGTCAGCTTATTGCCAGCTAGCATGGTTAGCGTCAAATTCGATCAGTTGCCGATGTGGCGAAGCTGGCTTGTTCTATAAAATAAGCACGTGCATTATCAACATCACGTGCGATTGCAGCGCTCAAT
>JAATGO010000270.1 GCA_015654605.1 Betaproteobacteria bacterium | reverse complement strand
TGTTGGTGAACACCTTAGGTAAAACTCCTCAAGAGCTGTTTTCTGAATTCGAAGGGCATCATGCGGATGATCTTCCCGCTGGTGACGTAAAGTACCACCAAGGTTTTTCATCTGATGTCAGCACGCCTGGCGGTCCGGTGCATTTGTCATTAGCATTTAATCCATCACACCTTGAAATTGTGAATCCTGTGGTGGAAGGTTCTGTCAAAGCGCGTATGGATCGTCGCGGCGACAAGACAGGCTCTCAGGTATTGCCAATCTTGGTACATGGCGACGCTGCTTTTGCTGGACAAGGCGTCGTCATGGAAACGTTGAACCTGGCGCAGACTCGCGGTTATGGTACTGATGGTACTGTGCATATCGTGATTAATAACCAGATTGGTTTCACGACATCAGATCCACGTGATTCACGTTCTACATTGTATTGTACAGATGTGGTCAAGATGATCGAAGCACCTGTATTGCATGTGAATGGTGATGATCCGGAAGCGGTTGTGTTCGCTACGCAAATTGCAGTGGACTATCGCATGGAATTCAAAAAAGATATCGTGGTCGATATCATCTGTTTCCGCAAGTTGGGTCACAATGAACAGGATACTCCTGCATTGACACAGCCATTGATGTACAAAAAGATTGCGCAGCATCCAGGTACACGTAAATTATATGCAGACAAACTAAGTACGCAAGGCGTGATTCCTGCTGATGGCGGTGATGTAATGGTAAAAGCCTACCGTGATGCGATGGATGCAGGTAAGCATACAGTTGATCCGGTGATTACCAATTACAAGAGCAAGTACGCTGTTGACTGGATGCCGTTCCTGAACCGTAAGTGGACTGATGCAGCAGATACAGCAGTGCCACTGGCTGAACTAAAGCGTCTGGCAGGACGTATCACCACTATTCCAGAAGGTTTCAAGCCGCATGCCTTGGTTGAAAAAGTGATTCATGATCGTGCTGCGATGGGACGTGGTGAACTCAAACTGGATTGGGGAATGGGGGAACATCTGGCTTATGCTTCGCTGGTCGCTTCTGGTTATGCTATTCGTCTGGCTTGTCAGGATTCTGGACGTGGTACGTTCGTGCATCGCCATTCTGTGTTGCATGATCAGAATCGTGAACGTTGGGATGCAGGGACTTACATTCCATTGCAAAATGTTTCGGAAGGGCAGGCACAGTTTACGGTTATCGATTCTGTGTTGTCTGAAGAGGCTGTACTTGGTTTTGAATATGGATATTCGACAGCAGAACCAAACACATTGACGATTTGGGAAGCTCATTTTGGTGACTTTGCCAATGGCGCTCAAGTTGTTATCGATCAGTTTATCAGTTCTGGTGAAGTGAAATGGGGTCGTGCTTCTGGTCTGGTGTTGATGCTGCCTCATGGATATGAGGGTCAAGGTCCTGAGCATTCGTCAGCACGCCTTGAACGGTATTTACAATTGTGTGCCGACAATAATATGCAAGTTGTACAGCCAACGACTGCTGCGCAAATTTTCCACCTATTGCGTCGTCAGATGATCCGCCTGTTCCGTAAGCCACTGATTATCATGACACCTAAATCCTTGTTGCGTAACAAGGATGCAGGTTCGCCGTTATCTGATCTGGCTAAGGGTTCTTTCCAGACAATTATTCCAGAAGTGGATGATAAGATAGATCCGAAAAAAGTGAAGCGTATCATCGCTTGCTCTGGGAAGGTCTACTATGATTTGGTCAATGCACGCAAGGAACGGGCACAAACAGATACCGCCATTATCAGAGTTGAACAATTGTATCCATTCCCACATAAGGCATTTGCTGCTGCATTGAAACAGTTCCCCAACTTTTCAGAGTTGGTATGGACGCAAGATGAGCCGCAAAATCAGGGGGCGTGGCTACAGATTCAGCACAATATTTTTGAAAATCTGACTGAGGGTCAGAAGTTGGCATATGCTGGACGGCCAGCGAGTGCTTCGCCTGCTGTTGGTTATTACGATAAGCATTATGCGCAGCAAAAGGCACTGATTGAAACGGCATTCTCAAAGCTTAAGGGCTTTGTGCTGACCAAGTAAACACTTACCAAACACGTGTTGGAAGGTGGCGCGTGTTTGGAATGAATAATTTAAATCGGAGAATTACATGGCAAAAATCGAAGTAAAAGTCCCACAGTTATCAGAATCTGTTGCTGAGGCGACGTTGCTGCAATGGCATAAAAAAGTTGGCGAACCTGTTACACGTGATGAAAATTTGATCGATGTTGAGACTGATAAGGTGGTATTGGAATTACCTGCTCCAGCGAGTGGCGTGATTGCACAGATTATTAAAGAGGATGGTTCTACGGTAGTTGCTGATGAAGTGATTGCGATCATTGACACTGATGCATCAGCCCAAGTGGATCCACAGGAAGTCAAACCACTGCCAGTGCCACAACCGACGAACGACCCTACACCAGTTGCTGCTCCTGAATTGGCAACTAAATCCAATGTGGCTATGCCTGCCGCAGCTAAATTATTGGCAGATAATAATTTATCTACGTCCCAAGTGTTGGGTTCTGGCAAAGACGGTCGTGTTACCAAGGGGGATGTATTAAATTCCCTGAATACGCCAAAAATTGCTCCAGCAGTTGCCGCTAAACCAGCATTGCAATCCGTAGCTGCTCCTGTTCCAGCCAATTTGGCTGGATTGGAAAACCGCCCAGAAGAACGGGTACCAATGAGTCGCTTGCGTGCTCGCGTCGCAGAACGTCTATTGCAATCACAGTCCACCAATGCCATCTTGACCACGTTTAACGAAGTCAATATGCAACCGGTTATTGACTTGCGTACCAAGTACAAAGACAAATTCGAAAAGGAACATGGCGTCAAACTTGGTTTTATGTCCTTCTTTGTCAAGGCAGTCGTTGCCGCGTTGAAGAAATATCCTATCGTGAACGCTTCGGTGGATGGCACTGATATTGTTTATCATGGCTATTTTGATATTGG
>JAATGO010000016.1 GCA_015654605.1 Betaproteobacteria bacterium | reverse complement strand
CTATGGGAATGGCTGCCACATTTGGCATTGTTGTCGGTAGGAGATTGTGCTATTGATCAGTTACTACAGCATGATCAATTAAAAGCATTGATTTTAGCGGAATCGATTGCACGAGAAATTGCTCCGTTGGAGCGCGAATTGTTGCAGCTACAACTTCAACAGCTGTGTCATTTTCCTTCTCTTTATATATCACCACAAGAAGAGCAGCCTTCTATATTGGAGGACTTTTGGAGCGTTCTTGCCGAGCATGTAAGCCAAGGGACGGAGATAAATCATGCACGTCGTGCAGATCGTTATCTGGCACTTAATCTACGACATCTGGATCATGTTTTGTCTGAAGGAAACTATCGGTTCAGTGTGACACCGGAATTACGTAAAGCATTTCGTGTTAGCCGTAATCCTAATTTTATTGGTGTGCGCATGGTTAATAGTAAGCTTTCTCACAAGAGTTTGCGTTGCTGGATTTTTGATGGGTTTCATGAGCAGGAAAGTCGGGAGTTTTCTATAGGTTCACACCATAGTATTTGAAAGAAAGATGTGAAAAAGCATTTCTATTATATGAAGGAAGGTATAAAGGAAGTTATTTTCTTTTATTTTGTCCTGATTGGTGCAATGCAGTTTCCTTCTTTTTATGGCGATGGAGATATCCTTGCGGATATGCATCATATGATGAAAGAGTGATGCTGATGATAGAAAGTAATAGAGGAGACATGCAGTATCTTTTGTAGTCGTACGCCTTTGGGAAATGTTTTCTTGTGAAAATTTTTCTACCGCGTTGCTTAATAAAGGTGTCGTGAAAGTGATGATGTTGCCGTACTAGAATAAATCTTGATGTATTTTTGGTGTATATATCGGCGAAATTTTTATATTGATATATAAATCGTTAAAAATTAAAAAATGTTGATTTCATTTTTTAAGCAGGCATGCGATTCTCTCGCACTTACAGAAAATGATAAACGTAATAATGTATGACTTGCTGTAGAACAAAAGTGCTGAGGAGAATTTTTCTTATCGCCATTACTGTCATTCCCAGTGCTATTTTTTTGTGAGAGTTTTGTGCTGCTGCGTAAAAAGAGATGGTAGCCCAATGCCAAATTGTTTATCGTAAGGTGTTTGTCGTATATATATCGTAGATGATGAGGGAACTCAAAAATATTTATTGACTCTGTGTATGTTGTTGCGTATAAATTAAGAAACGAAACTGGTAGTCTGGTAGTGCAAATGTCATCCACAACAAAAATATACAAGATGATGATGCGCAAGTTTCTGTAAAAAATTTCTATGCAAAATAATGTGCCGTTCACAAAAATATATTTCTATAACGGCGTAATAACGTAACGCAAGTAACGTAAATCAACTCAACATGTTTTATTTTGGTTTCGCTAGCGCACGGACAATGGTTTTGTATCGGCTGTGTATTAGCGATGCGCAATAGCAATGGGGGCGCGGGCTATTTACCGCGGAGTAGTTGCCAGATAATGGCGGGCAATATTGAACACAGGTATTTATCATACATGGTGGCCATGCATTGTTAACCTGAAGTGTTGTGGGAACAGGTTAACGAAATGATGGTTGGTATGAGCAATTTCCGAGTGGCAATCGCAGGGATGGGGACTTTTGTGCAAGAAAAGACTTTTTTCCCGCTGCATATTTGCAGTATCGATTGGCACATCATTACGGAGGTTGCATGGTGTATGTTACAAAAAAGGCCGGAGTTATAAGGCAAACCGGATTCAAATTAAAAATTCTTGCTGCGTTAATTGCTGCTGCCAATGCTGGTGTTGTTATGGCAGATACGGTAACGGTTGACGGGGGGACGACGACTGTGACGGATGATCAATCATTTTCTGGGAATAACGACATTGGTTTTGTTGTTAATAAGAATGGGCATTTGATCATAGGTGCCGGAGGAGCTGTAGGCAATAAAAAGCCGATTGCTGTTAATGTAGTGGCTGGCAACGCACGGCTTAATAATGGCACTGTCACTGTAAGTGGTGGCGGAACGTTATATGGTCAGGTAACAATGGCAGGAGGGACTGTTTTGGAAGCAGGAAACGATGGCACTGGAACTGCTCATATCGAGATTGATAATATAGGGGACCAACAGGCCGGTATATTGAACGACTCGGCAAGTGTCAGATTTGATGATGTCCAGATGCAAATTCATGGTCCTGGGACTATCGCTGGGGTAATGATAAGTGGAGAGCAATCAACAATGACCACTACGGATAAGACTTATATCACAGGGGATGGAACTGGGATCTTTGTTGATGGCGGTACGTTGACAATGAATGGTGGGCATCTTCTTACAGGAGCAGGAATACAAACATCTACTGGTCATGTGGTTGCTAATAATGCCACGATACAATCGACTCTTTATGCTGGGACGTCTAATGTTGGTAGTACTTATATTATGTCAGGCGGAACGGCAACAACGGATGGTTCTTCATTTACTGCAGATACTGTTAGCGCAGCACTTTATGTTGGAGATAGTTCCACATTAACGGTGGAGAATCGGGCTGCAGTAGAAAATACAGGTAATAATTCTACAGGGATAAGGCTTGATCCAAATGGCTTGATACCAACGCAACTTAGCATATTGTCTGGTAGTACCGTTAAAGCTAAAACTCATGGTATTGACATTGAGGGCGATCCTAATACACAAGGTAATGTTTTAGTGGATGGCCAAGGTACCTCAGTGTCTTCAACAGAAAATGATGCTGTTACTGTGAGGGAGTCTGCGATCTTGGATCTAACCGTCTCTAATGGTGCCACCATTACAGGGGGCAATGGCGTGTTACTACATACTTATTCCGGAACTGGTAATCTGATCGTCAATAACACGAATTTGACAGGGGATTTGATAAATGATGCAGGTGCTACCCTGACAGCAGATTTGCAGAAAGATTCTTCTCTTACCGGGAAAGCAAGCAACGTTACCAGTATGGTGTTAGCATCCACAGCGGCTTTTACGATGACAGGAGCGTCGGACATTGCCAATTTGACGAATAATGGAGGGATGTTAAGTCTTAGTACGTTAAGCCCAGGGGCATCACGTAATACGCTGACCGTCGGGACACTCAGTGGAAACGGGAAATTCTCAATGGTTTCCAATTTTATGGGAGGTCCGAGTGATTTGCTGAAGATCACTTCGTCTGCCATCGATACGCAGAGTTTGAAGGTGCAGGCAGATCAAAGCACAAATGGTACGGCGAAAGAAGTGCAGGTGGTGCAGAATGACCAAAATGGTAATAGCGAAGCAAGTTTCACATTAAATGGAAGTCAAACTGTCGATGCGGGAACTTCCTCGTATAAGCTGGTGCAAGAGGGTAATAATTTTGCATTAG
>JAATGO010000031.1 GCA_015654605.1 Betaproteobacteria bacterium | reverse complement strand
TAACGTCACAACGCATGATGCCACCAAAAATATTAACCAGAATTGCTTTCAGGCCAGGATTTTTCAACATGATCTTGAAAGCTTCGGTCACTTTTTCTGTCGTAGCACCGCCACCGACATCCAGGAAATTAGCTGGCACACCGCCGAACAATTTGATGGTATCCATCGTTGCCATCGCTAGGCCTGCGCCATTGACCAGACATCCGATGTTGCCATCCAGAGAAATATAGGCCAGATCAAATTTAGAGGCTTCGATTTCGGCTGGGTCTTCTTCGTCCAAATCACGATAGGCCACAATTTCTGGATGACGGTACAGGGCGTTCGAATCAAAATTAAACTTAGCATCCAGGGCAATCACCTTGCCATCGCCAGTCAAGATCAATGGGTTAATTTCGGCCAGAGAAGCATCTGTTTCCCAATAGGCCTTGTACAGACCTTGGAGCTGTTTGCGCGCATCAGCGATTGAACCAGCTGGCACACCAATTTTGCTGGCAATGCTATCCGCATCGGCATCCGTCAAACCGGTGCTGGGATCAATCGCCACTTGATAAATCAATTCAGGGTGTTTCTCTGCGACTTCTTCAATATCCATGCCGCCTTCGCTTGATGCCATCAGCACAACGCGTTGGCTGACACGATCGGTCACCATACTGACGTATAGTTCTTTCTTGATATCGGCACCTTCTTCTATTAGCAAGCGACGTACTTTTTGTCCCTCAGGACCTGTCTGGTGTGTCACTAATTGCATGCCCAGAATCTGGCTTGCATATTCTCGGACCTGTTCGAGTGACTTTGCCACCTTCACGCCACCACCCTTGCCACGGCCGCCAGCGTGGATTTGCGCTTTGACAACCCAAACCGAACCGCCTAATTTTTCTGCTGCCTGTACTGCCTCGTCCACTGATAGACAAGGAATACCGCGTGGAACGGTCACACCAAATTGGCGAAGAATTTCTTTGCCCTGATACTCATGGATTTTCATGGGATCTTCCCTTTAGACACTGTATCGAATAAAACATGCTGAGCTGATATTGAATTGACGGCAGGAAAGCCTGTTTCGAACATCAGCCAGAACCCGCGTCTTCCATCCAGGCATGGTTGTACGATGGCTGCATACCTGAGTAGATGACGTGTTATAGAAGGTGATGTGGGCATGGATATGCCATTTGATCAACATTAATAGTTATCGCATGTGCGTGATGTGAGTGCTGAACTTGTGCCCACAACCGCATATGCGGTGCAGCAAAAACCATAGAAGTGTAGCACAGCTACGCCCAAGCCGCAGCTTGAACGACAAAAATTAAGAAAACTCTGATCGGCGCATATCAGGTATATCTGCCGATACGCCTGTCCCAAAGCCCCAGCCAAGGATTTCCAGGCAGCCAAATTTCTCTCATAACATTACCGCCCTCAGATAAAATGGCCTTGATTGCAGCAGTTAATGAAATCTTAGTGGAAATGAATGGGAAAATCCCTTCATCCGTCCTGATATCACTCAGAAGAATACCATTCGGGCATCAATAGTCCTGTCAATAATGCTATTATGAGCCACTGCATGCTGCCTATGCAGGACATATGCGCTGCAAAAAGCATTTCCCGCTCATAGACCTGAAATCAAGGAATTATCAGAAAAACCGTCATTGCACATCATTTTTCGATACCAACTGTGGAAGTGGTGCATACCATCCTCCAATGGGGTCTGGTAAGGCCCAGCATCCGAAATCCCTCGTTTCAATAAAGCGCACCGACCTGCATCCATCCGCTCGGCAATTTCGTCATCCTCTTTCATGGTTTCCATATAGGCTGCCCGGTGCGCCTCTATGAATTCGGACTCAAATGCAACAATCTCTTCTGGGTAATAAAATTCGACAACATTGGTAGTATCTTGCGGGCCATTCGGATACAAAGTCGAAAGCACCAATACATGTGGATACAACTCAATCATATGTGTAGGAAAATACACCACCCAAATAGCACCAAAATCAGGCGCTCTTCCAGTACGATAATTCAACAAACGCTCGTGCCAATCACGATAGATATCGGAACCAGGCGTATTTAATGACTGATGAACACCAACCCGTTGCATGCTGTACCAGTCAGAAAAATGCCAGCTAAGATTGTCGCAATTGACAAAACTGCCCAGACCCGGATGAAAAGGGGCGACATGATAATCTTCCAGATACACTTCAATAAATGTTTTCCAGTTATAGTGACATTGATGTACCTCCACATGATTGAACACATAGTCGGAGAAATTAAACTCAGGTAATGCAAAAAGTGGGGCTATATCTTTTGAAACATCCCACATACCTTCGAATAACAGGCCATGACAATGATGTAATGGGAAACGTTGTAGGTGTTTGCAAGGAGTTTGAGTGAACTGCGGTGCCCCCAATAACTTGCCCTGCTCACTATATGTCCACCGATGCAATGGGCAAACGATATTTCCTCCGCCTGCCCTCAAGTTGCCGCTGATGTTATTGGAGTTACGAATATTACCGTCCTCCCCTCCCAAGATTAATGCCTGTCGATGGCGACAAACATTAGATAATAGCTCCACCCCTTTCTCGCCATGGATAAGTATTCTCCCTCCATCTTCTTGTGCCAACCAATGCCAGTCTCCTCGTTTGGGGACCGCCTTTTCATGGCCAACGTATTGTGCTGACTGACCAAAAATCCATTCCTGCTCGCGCGCAAACAATGTCGCGTCAAAATAAACATTTACAGGCAATTGAGGCGATTTTACTACCACATACTGTGAGGAAATTACATTATTCATTTACATTTTCCAAAGCACAGCACAGCCATCAATTCATCAAATTGATGATTCTCAAGAACGAGTTCAATTAGAAGGAACCTGCCAATAAACGGGCGATTCGTGCATCAGTGGAAAGTTTCGGACATGTGCTGCATTTTTCACAATCATGGCGACGGAAATGATGACAGCACACCTTGCGATCCAGTGCGAATGCTGTGTCTCCATCACGTGTCCGGTAGGTAAAAAAATAACACCCATCATTAATCCCCAGCAGGGCTAGCCAGTCACGACCTATTTCTATCACATCGGCATCATTAAGCACAGATTTATTATGAAGACGTATGCATAACAATGCGCCGAAAACACACTCGGCTTGTACTTGATCTGCTGCACGCAAATGTAATCCAACCATCGGCATGAGAATTTCTCGTAATGATGTGCAAAATCTGTGTATCTCCCGAGCTGCTCGGTCTATTCGTGATGACAAACAACCTGCCACCGGTGCATGCACTGGCAATCGAAACCCTTGTGGGAATCCTTCCACGATTGGCTGTACCAAACCATCCAATTTTGGTACGTAACTGTCCAGATGCGTAGCAATCAGACTAGGGTATATTGGCTGCCAGATGGCAAGCCTCCAACAACGCAAAGCCACATAATGAGGCCCCGCTTCAGGAGAGAATTTTTTCCAGTAATGACGTAATGCATCGAGCATTGCGGTGATAGATGCTTCTTTTTCATTCGACGATGATGAAAACCGACATATCTGCATCTCTTGCTGCCCACATAATCCAGGAACGACCTTGTCAGCCAATAACAATATCCGCGTAAGATTTGCATCTGGAAATACGCGCTTTTCCCGCAAATTTTGCATACCAAGAGCACCTTTCTGGAAAGTGGATAGCTGTTTAGACAATCTCACAATGAAATTCCCTCTGCTACATTTATTGCTGCCTTTGTATCTGTGTTACGCCGAAACTTGGCAATAGGATTTTCGAGATTTCTGGTCATTCTCAAACTTGATGCTGGATCAGATAAATCCACCATCTGTATATTGTTGCCAAGTTGGAGACGATTCAAACACGAATGAGAAAATTCTGAAACAAACATATCGTACTGTAGAAATTTGGTCGCCATCTGTGGATGGGCGTCCTGGTATTCAAAAACAGAATTGGCAACCACTTTCCAAAATTCCTCCTCCTCACAACATGTATTTTCGACCAATATCTGATTAATATGACGTAAAACACCATCGAATACATCAATAAAAATTCCCAACAATTTGAAATTATCAGGAACATCTATAGCTAAACGTGCAACGCGTTCTGGGAGATATTTTTTTATATCAGGATTGAGAATCGCGCATTCTTCAGCGATATCCTTCATAATGGCACGGACAGGAACATCATCTTTTAAGACCAGAATGACGTTCTCTCCGTGTGGCATAAAGGTAAGATCATATTGGTAAAAGCAGTGCAATAATGGTATCAAATATGCCCTTAGATAACTGCGTAGCCATACCTGCGGTGTCTTCTCTGAGCGACGAATTAATTCTGGCAATAAAGCTTTTCCATTTTTATCTACATGCAATAGCGCCGCCATTGTCATTAATCGTTCTCCTGATTTGAGCAACATTAATGGGCTCTCCCTCCATAATGCGGAGAACATTTTTTTATAGGGAGAATCAACAGGAATCGCTGCTTCATAATAATGATTTCTGAAACCAATGGAGGCAACCTCCTGCAAAATGGTGAATCCATTATTCACAAGAAATGCATCAGTTGATATCATGTTTTTGATGAATTCATTAATCGCTGGCGTTCCAGACATATAGTAAGGTGACAAACCACGCATGAATCCCATGTTCAGAATCGAAAGTGATGTTTTCACATAACGCTTATGCCGATTTCTATTATTGAAAAATGTACGAATCGATTGTTGGGCTGTGTAATCGTCATCACCATACTCCAGACAAATAATTTTTCGTTGTGCCACATAAGCTGCAAAAGCTATCGATAATTTATTGAACCATTGCCATGGATGCGCTGGCATAAAATAATAATGCGTAGGATCAACGCCAAGAGAAGTAATTATCTGAGTGAAATGATCCACCATGCATTGTCCAATTTCTTCTGTCAATAATCTCTCATACGTCAACGAAGATATACTGGAGAAAGTTGCATGATCTTTGTGTACCGCCAACCAGATCACACGGATATCAGATCCTGCTTCTGGTGCATAAGCATGATAATCAACAGCATTAAAACCAAGTCGGCCATTATTAGCAACAAAACCAGGGTGTCCTTCCGTCATCGCGACTTCAATCATTTGAAAATCTGTCGTTTCAGCAAGCATATCGCTATCTGGCGCATCACTCTTCATGCGTTTAAACGCACTACCAAACAAAGTACTGCTGATCTCATCCAGATAAATAGGCAATAGTTCATCTCGTATTCCCAAACGGTGACGGCACTCAATAATAAATTGTAGTGCGTCGAGACATTGTTCTTCCTCACTGATCCACTTACGAATGGATAGAGCATCAATCAGCCAATGACGCAATGCTAATTCGCGTGCTTCAAATGTGTAACGTACAGTGCCGTCATCAGAAAATAGTTGATATTTTCCATCCCCATGTGAAGCAATTCGCTCTGGTTCGACGATCAATTCATGCGCATATTCTGCAATCGCCTTACGCAACAACAGACGGTTCACCTTCTCCCACGCATCAGGCGTTAGATGAGATGCTATTTTTGCGGGATCCTGATAAAGATACTGTGCACTGGTATTCATAAATGTAATGTCCTCAACTGTAGTAGCCATAGACTGTTCAAAGTCTTGTCTACAGCAAAAAGCGAGACTGGCAACCTTTTCAGGAAAAACAATATCGCGATCATAAATAAATCCTACCGATCGATTCAATGCATGAATTTTTTCATTATTAATATCTGGTTCCACCACAACCCTCTCCGCACCAAGATGATGAAACATGAAACGCATCAAGGCATAAAAAATCATGCGTGAAAAATGGCGAATGCGCTGATCCGAAGGACCTATAAAAACATGCATTCCCAGATCTCCCGACTGGACATCATAAAAAGAGCGGATACGGTCATGTTTAGGGTCATAACACTCTGCAAGAAATACAGCTCGTCCTTGATACCAACCAATATAAGCAGTGGCATGGCCAGATGACATCATCTCTTGATAAAGTTGGCTGACTTCTTCTATGGTCTTATCCTGCATCAACCAAAAAGCTGCACGCTTCTGTGTAAACCAGTGATGCAACATCGAGATATCATCAGGAATCTTTAATGGCAAGAATGTAAAACCATCCTTATCCTGATATGGTTGTTCGATAAAATCGATACGCCGATGAATAAAGTCAGGTGGCATGTCTTTTTTCCTCCATATTATGGATATGCACTGTGTCATTAGTCTCATCTACATGCGCAGCGCTCGGTACTTTCAAAATGAGATAGTTCACTAAAGCGGTCAATAGGAGTCCCATCGCTGCCAACAGGAATGGCGCAACCAACCCATAGCGACTGACAATGCTTCCTGCAACAAATGAAGAAAGCAAAACACCCATGTTTTGAAAAAAATTGGTGATGCTATAATCCCGCGCATAACGCTGTGGAGAAGACAGACGAAATAGATTCACTTCAAGCTTGACGATAATCTGAAATACCGCCCACCCATAAAGTACCCGTCCCAATATAATTAATATTGGTTGAGATGTGGCTTGTAAGAGTTGTCCTATTATTCCCAACAGTAAGTTCCCCAGTGTATGATCGGGCAAGCGCAAACTACGTTGACGTAAATAAGCATGCAGATAAAGAGCCATCACAGCAACAACGCCAGGTATGGCAAATGCAGCGCCAGATATCAGATCACTATCATTGCCTGTTGCCATTTTCCAGTATGTAGAAAAAAATGGGCGAATCAAATACACACTAAAATCAAACAACAACATTACGAATGCTAATCGTAAAATAGGAAGATGCTGACGGAAATGAAAAATAGGGGGAAAAGTTGATATTTTTTCCACATATTTTCCTGTGTTGACACATATGAGCTTTCCACTAGAGATTAAGTAAATACAAACGATCATCTGAAAGAAATCACCCGCAGCCATGGCAAAAATGCTGGCATGTGCTCCGAATTCCTGCAAAATAAATCCTCCAACGAGAGCTCCAAAAATAGCACCGAAATGTACTGTTACGGATAAGATGCCAATCGTTGCGGCATGCTGTTCTTTCGATGTCAAACGCATCAGGTAGGGATACATCAATAAATAACTGCTTTTACACATGAACATCAACATTGATAGCACCCAGTAACTGTTGAT
>JAATGO010000375.1 GCA_015654605.1 Betaproteobacteria bacterium | reverse complement strand
TTTTGGCAGAAGATGCTATTAAAGCGGCGGTGCAGGATTATAAAGCTCGTCATGATATGACTGAACAGAAGGAGCAGGCTGCTGCATAGTGTTGATGGCGTAGTGGCTTGCGCTGCGTACGTTTGTTATGGATATTGACAACCTGATTGGGAATGCAAAGAGGTAGGCGTTATGGCAATTACACTCACTGAAAAAGCCGCACAACATATCAGTCGCTATATGGCTCGGCGAGGTAAAGGTGTGGGATTGCGATTGGGAGTGCGTACTACTGGATGTTCTGGATTGGCATACAAGTTAGAGTATGTCGACGTTGAAGCGCCTGAAGATCAGGTTTTTGAGTCGCACGGGATTCGCGTTTTTGTTGACCCTAAGAGTTTGCCTTATATTGACGGCACAGAGTTGGATTTTGCGCGTGAAGGCCTTAATGAAGGTTTCAAATTCCAGAATCCCAACGTCAAGGATGAATGTGGTTGTGGAGAAAGTTTCCGCATATAGTTAGTTCTACGACGCAACTTGACGCCATGCAGATGGCATGTGGGGCCAAGAGTATCGTTACCAGTCTTTCGTTTGTTGTGTCAGGCCTGTTGATGTTTAAACAGGCTTTTATTTTAGAAATATGCAAAACCATTTCACCTTGTTTCAGTTGCCACAACAGTTCGCTATCGATATGAGTGCGCTGGAAAAGGCATATCACAGCGTACAAAACCAGGCGCACCCCGATAAGTTCGTTCATGCTACGAGTGCAGAAAAAAGAGTGGCCATGCAGTGGGCGACACGCGCCAACGAAGCGTACCATGTATTGAAAAATCCCTTGCGGCGTGCCGCATATTTGTGTGAGCTCAATGATGTTGATTTACAGACTGAGTCGAATACGGCATTACCTCCCAGTTTTTTGATGCAACAGATGGAGTGGCGGGAAGCATTGGATGACGCGAAGGCAGAAAAAAATCTGACCGCAATTGACGATTTGGAGCGCTCTGTACGTGCTGAACACAAACAGGAACTCGAGAAGATTGCCGCGTTATTAGATGGGAGTGATTTTTCTGGTGCAGCACGGCTGATACGGCAACTGATGTTTTTGGAAAAATTTGGCGAGGAAATAGGAAATGCGTTCGCCATGCTGGAAGGGTGATCGAATTGTTATTTGAATTAATGAGCTGGATGCAGATTCATTGGATGGTGCATCTACAAGTATCGCCGGAATAAAACTTATCTTATGGCACTTCTTCAAATTTCTGAGCCGGGCATGTCGACGGCACCACATCAGCATCGCTTAGCCGTTGGTATTGATCTAGGGACAACCAACTCATTGGTTGCGACAGTCCGTCATGGTAGTCCAGAGGTTCTGCTAGATGCAGAAGGGCATGCTTTGTTGCCATCGGTTGTGCATTATTTGCAGAACGGGCATGCGCACATTGGACATAAAGCCAAGGCCGCTCAGACGACGGACCCTCAAAATACGATCGTCTCTGTCAAGCGTTTTATGGGACGTGGCCTGACTGATATTGCACATGCTGAAAATTTGCCCTATGACTTTCAGGATACTCCTGGCATGGTGCGATTGAAAACGGTTGCAGGAGTGAAGAGCCCTGTTGAAATTTCTGCACAGATATTGGCAACGTTGCGGCAAACTGCGGAAGACGCGCTGGGGGATGAGCTAGTAGGTGCCGTCATCACTGTCCCAGCTTACTTCGATGATGCACAAAGGCAAGCAACGAAAGATGCGGCGCAACTGGCAGGATTAAATGTTTTGCGTTTGCTCAATGAACCCACTGCGGCAGCAATCGCTTATGGTTTGGATACCCACTCGGAAGGCGTGTTTGCTGTTTATGATTTGGGTGGAGGTACTTTTGATATCTCCATTTTAAAATTGACACGTGGCGTATTCGAAGTGTTGGCGACAGGAGGAGATTCTGCACTGGGTGGGGATGATTTTGATCACTGTCTGTTTTGCTGGATATGTGCCCAATCAAAGTTATCGCCTTTGTCAGATAAGGACACTCGGGTGTTGATGGTAAAGGCACGTGAGATCAAAGAGTTACTGTCTTCGCAGGCTCAGGCACAAATTGATGTAGTGCTGAGCTCCGGTGAAGAAGTTCATCTGTCGTTGACAGCAGAAAACTTTGCAGAGATGACGCAACACCTGGTTGCTAAGACTATTACACCTTGCAGGAAAGCGTTGCGCGATGCGCATTTGAGCGTTGACGGTATTGATGGTGTGGTATTGGTTGGTGGAGCTACACGTATGCCTCACATACGCAAAGCAGTGGGAGATTTTTTCCAGACTGAGCCACTAGCAAATATTGATCCAGACAAGGTTGTTGCCTTAGGAGCGGCAATACAAGCGAATTTGCTGGCCGGAAATCGTTCTGCCGATGATGATTGGTTATTGTTGGATGTGATTCCACTATCACTGGGGATCGAAACCATGGGGGGATTGGTAGAGAAAGTAATCCCTCGTAACTCTACGATCCCATGTGCACGTGCGCAGGAATTTACGACTTTCAAGGATGGGCAGACCGCATTGGCAATACATGTCGTACAAGGGGAACGTGAATTGGTAGCAGATTGCCGTTCATTGGCACGCTTTGAGTTGCGTGGAATACCTCCTATGGTTGCTGGGGCAGCTAGAATAAGAGTAACCTACCAGGTAGATGCTGATGGACTGCTGTCAGTAGCAGCACGAGAAATGACCTCTGGAGTCGAAGCTTCACTGACAGTCAAGCCATCTTATGGATTGGCAGATGAAGATATTGCCAAAATGTTGCAAGACTCTTTTCAGAGTGCTGACCAAGATATGGTGCAGCGTGCGTTGCGGGAAGAACAGGTTGACGCTGAACGTATCGTACAGGCGACGCAATCTGCGCTGGACGAGGATGCTGCTTTGCTGGATGATGCTGAACGTAAGCAGATTGAGCGCCTTGTCGAGATTGTTCGTCAAAAGGCACAGGGGCAGAATCATATTGATATCAAGGCCGCAATCGAGGCCTTGGCACAAGGGACAGAAGAGTTTGCGGCCAGACGAATGAATCGTAGTGTGCGTGCTGCATTGACGGGAAAGACATTGGACGAGGTATAAATAATGCGATATATGGATGGTGATATTTGGTGTTGCTATAGATCGCATATATGCTTGCATTGAAATGGAAATAAGAAAATAACAATCTGAGTAAAAATGAATGCATTCAAGTCCAGGATGTATTTAGGTCCGCATAGATATAGCTGTTCATTTGCGTTAGATTTTTAATATTGAGGAAAATAAAGTGCCACAAATTGTCATACTTCCTCATGCAACGTTGTGCCCAGATGGTGCGGTTATTGATGCTCCGGTAGGAAAAACGTTGTGTGATGTGTTGCTCGACAGTGATATTGAGATTGAGCATGCATGCGAGAAATCCTGTGCTTGCACAACATGCCATGTTGTTATTCGAGAAGGATTTGATGCTCTCAATGAACACACTGATAAGGAAGAGGATCTGTTAGACATGGCATGGGGACTGGAAGCTACATCCCGTCTATCTTGTCAGGTTGTACTGAGTGATGAAAATCTAGTGATTGAAATTCCGAAATACACAATTAATCAGGTCAGTGAAAATCATTGATATGTGATTCGTGATCCTAATGAAATAAGTGTTGCTACCTCTTCTTGAGAAGAAAGAAGGTACAAGGGAAAGGAGAGTGAAATGAAGTGGACGGATATTGGCCGTATTGCAGAAGAACTGAATGATAAATTTCCGGATGTGGATCCTTTGACGGTGCGTTTTACAGATTTGCATCGATGGGTTATGGAGCTTGATGGCTTTGATGATGAGCCCAATCGGGCTGGTGAAAAGGTATTGGAAGCAATACAAGGCGCGTGGATTGAAGAAGCTAAATGATTGGTACTATAATTTTTATTTTCTGTTGAGATTACAAAAAGGGCGCGCCAATACCTTGTTTGACATGGAATGTAAAAGCAGAGATGCTGATTGATACTGCAAGGGGTAGGTTGATTGATGATGAAAACGGTGGTTTTGGTTGCTGATGATTCTGCAACTAGTCGTCTCGCGGCAACCAGGCTGTTCCAAGCGCAGGGTTGTGCGGTGGACGCGGTGAATGGCGGGGTAACGGCGTTAACTGCTGTAACGTCTCGGAAAGAGGCGCACTTCGATATGATATTACTTGATTGTAATATGCCTGATATTGATGGTTATACAGTAGCACAGCAGATTCGCCAGCATGAGCTTCATTATGGATATGGACGTGTTCCCATTATTGCCTTATCGGGGAAAGAAGGTGCCGAGCATTTACAGCGATGCCTTACGAGCGGCATGGATGGTGTGGTTGAGAAACCACTGAGTGAATTGATTGTGAGGACATTATTAGCACGGTGGTGTCCCCAGTCCATTGAGTCCAAGCATTCCCAGATAGAGGAAATCGTTGAGCAAAAAGAGGCTTTACGCGCGTTATTTCGAAAAACGTCTCAGGAAGAATTAAGTGCTTTGCAAATAGCAGTTCAACAATCGGATATCAACACTCTCTTGTTACTTGTGCACCGCATGCGGGGTGCTGCGTTGGCAGTGCGCGCGACAGCGATAGCAGAGGTATTAGAGCGCATGGAGACTAGGGCGCTTAATCCCACGATGCGTGCCTCGCTAAGTATGGAAATCGCAGCATTAGAGCAGCAATTAGCTGTGTTTTAATATGTAAAACGTCAAGCACCTACCCATGGCAATTGATGTTTACACCATCCCCCCACTGTTTTGCGATGACTTGCTGTATCTTTCTCACCTTCAAATCCTTCCAAGATATTGAAGCAATTTATGTAAGCGTGTTGCGTCGCTAATTTTGCGGCATGCTGTGAACGCACGCCTGAGCGGCACAAAAATAACAAGATGGTTTGAGGGTTCGCTGCCTGCTGTAGCTCCTCTAGAAAATGGGGATTGGGTTTTCCTTCTGGGTATAAATTCCATTGTATTGCGACATGTTGTGTTGCTGGAATTTCTACGACACCAACCCAGTCACGTTCCGCTTTGGTACGAACATCGATGAGCTTGATTGCAGGATCGTTCTGTAACAGGGCAAAGGCTTCCTGTGGTGTGACAGCGCCAGCATATGGCAGTTGTTCTTTTTGCCCATATTGTCTGGCCGCTATCAGTATCTCGTCATTGGTTCTCATGGTCATGGTTCCTGTAAAAATTCTGCTAGCAAAGGAGGGCATATTATTGGATTATAAACGGGTTAGAGCACACTTTAGTATTGCACCAAAATGATGCCTATGTATAATATAGGTCTATAATGGTGCAAAAATATGTTTCTGCACATTATTCGCGCAACAAGATGCATGGTGTGCACTGTCCACAAACAGGTTTATGTAATATGCTCCCTAAAATATGCCATGTTAAAGGGCGATGGCATGGAATCTGCTATCATCTTTCGCCGAGTTCTTCGCACTAATGATTAGTTTGTAGTGGCTACACATCACAT
>JAATGO010000307.1 GCA_015654605.1 Betaproteobacteria bacterium | reverse complement strand
TAACGCTAATTCAACAAATGAGGGGCAACATAAGCAATGTTGCCCCTCTTCAGCATGCTTATATCAATCTGCCTACATTCACACTAACAGCACTACATAACAGCACAGAGCACAGGTGCAATGCTGAACAGGTACTTGATAAGGCTTACCATTACCAATTAAAAAGCCAGCATTATGTTGGCTAGGCGCGCTTGATCAGGCGCAAGATAAATAACAAAATCACAGCGCCAATCACCGCTGTAACGAGAGATGCTAAAATACCACCGCCGATACCAATGCCAAGGATGCTGGCTAACCAACCCCCAATAAAAGCACCAACAATACCTACCAAGATATCAACGAGCAAGCCAAACCCCCCTCCTTTGACGATGACACCGGCAAGCCAACCAGCAATGGCACCAATAATTATCCAAGCAATGATTCCATGAGACATGATGTTCCTTTTAGTTAAATTGTGAGGAAACAACGATTACAGCAGGTGCGACTACAATCATACACGAGAGATAACAGCCTGATTCAACAAGTTGCATCATCTTGATGCAGCCTGCGCACAGGTATAGCACGTTTCTCATATTTGCGTAGAACAATGTCACATCTTAATTGCCGGTTCGATCTCAGGAATTGCCCAGTGTAAAAAATATGTCACTTATTCGCCTACGCATTACGTAACAGTAATGTACGGCATGACACCTCATTGCTCGATGTCATTTATTGTTAATTTCAGTTGACAAGGATCAGGACTGTAATCTCACTTCATTAAAACGTTGAGAGAGTTCTTGCCTTAATTGTTTGCGCAAAACAGCCTCTTGGAAACGACGTTTTTCCTCTGATGTAGCTGGTTGTAACGGGGGAACGGCAACTGGATGGCGATGATCGTCCACTGCCACCATCGTAAAAAAACAGCTATTCACATGACGAATTTCCTGTGTGCGAATATTTTCAGCAACCACCTTGATGCCGACTTCCATTGATGAATTTCCTGTGTGATTGACACTTGCCAGGAAATTGACGAGTTCTCCGACATGAATCGGTTGCCGGAACATCACTTGATCCACACTAAGCGTCACCACGTATTGCTTAGCATAGCGACTTGCACATGCATAAGCCACCTGATCGAGTAGTTTTAGAACAGTACCACCGTGTACATTTCCGGCAAAATTAGCCATGTCCGGCGTCATTAAAACAGTCATGGTTAACTGATGAGATGGCATATCCATATACATCGCTTTCTTTTAAAAATAAATATGTGGTAGGAGGCATCGAAATAACAAACATGATAATACTATTTGCAGAGCAAACAATGTGCCTACACGATCACATCATGCGGCATGTTAAACAATGATGAACGGCTACAAGGTAGGATAACCACTTACGCTAAGAGAAAATTTATCTGGTGTGGATGTTAGCTCAGCCAATGCCCCCACTGGAAGTGTAACGCGGTCATGTATATGGCCAAAAGGTAATCCAGTCAAAATGGGCACATCCACCTGCTGACGTAGGTAACGAAGCATCTGCTCGAAATCATAACCATTGTCATATGATGACAAACGATAAGCAGAAAAATTACCAAGCAAAATAGCTCGCTGTCGATTCAGCACCCCTGCATATTTGAGCTGCAGCAACATGCGCTCGATGCGATAAGGATGTTCGTTCACATCCTCTAAAAACAAAATGCCATCATCAATCTCAGGAAAATAGCTAGTGCTTAACAAATGCGTCAGTATCGTCAGATTGCCTCCCCACAAAATCCCACGTACTTGCGTAACTGGATTGTCAGAAGCCCTAACCTCAATCGTTGTTTCTTTGTGCGTCACTACTTGCCAAAAATTGTGTATGGTCATGGCACTGACCTTCTCTGCACCAAAGTCGCTACTCAACATAGGGCCAGAAAAACTGATTGTTTGCGTCTGTGCCAGCAATGCCAAATGCAATGCAGTCACATCACTATAACCAACAAATAATTTGCCACTATTGGCTAGTAATGGAAAATCCAATGCAGGCAAAATACGTGACATGCCATATGCACCGCGCAAAGCCATAATAATCTGAATTTCAGGATCCACCGCCGCTGCCATCAACTGTGCAGCCCGGCTGGCATCATCAGCTCCAAAACGCTGATATCTGGCATGATGCTGATAATAATTTTTTACTCGGCACCCTTGCTGCTCAAGCAAAGAAATACCCCGTATCACTGCGGCTTCATCGGGAGCATATCCCCCTGGCGCAATGATAGCGACACCGGTACCATCAGGCACATACGTTGTCATTGGCTCGGCTGTATGAAATGCCTTGTCAGTTATCTGAAGTGTCATGGGATTGCATATCAAAAATAGCCTGTTTCTGTTGACGTTCTTGTCGTGTATATTCTCGACGCTCAGCAAAGAAATTTTTTAGTAAATGGCCGCACTCCTGAGCCATCACTCCGCCCAATAACACTGTGTGGTGATTTAATTTCTCCTGCTCAAACAAATTCAATACCGAACCACATGCTCCCGTTTTGGGATCTGACGCACCAAAAACCACGCGTGCCAACCGTGCATGTATCATGGCACCAGCACACATCGCACAAGGTTCCAACGTAACGTATAGTTCACAACCAGGCAGCCGATAATTGCCAAGCACATCCGCTGCAGCACGTAATGCAATGATTTCCGCATGTGCAGTGGGATCATGTTGTACGATGGGACGGTTAAAACCGGTCGCAATCACTTCTCCAGATTTCACCACAACAGCACCTACCGGTACCTCACCTAATGCCCAGGCATCTTGCGCCAAAGACAGTGCCCTTTGCATGTATTGGCTATCTATCGCTTGATCGGTGGCTGCCATGTTCTCGTATTAACCTATCAGAGTCAGTCGGCTGTAATTTCAGCCCAGCAATTCGGTGTTTCATGTAAAACCAGTTTTTGTAAATGCAGCCCCGTTCCAAAGCGATCCTGATATGCCGCATTCAATATGTCAAAAGCGGTACGCGCCAGGTTTTCTACTGTCGGGATGCGATTGATGACCACGGTCTTGTGATCAGGCAAAGATGCCAAAAATTCCCGTACCGAGGTATCTTGTTCATACACGAGAAATGCATGGTCCCATACATCCACCAAATGTTGTTTGGCCAATGTTTTGATATCAGAAAAGTCCATGATCATTCCATTATCAGAACTACCCTCGACCTCAATGACCTGCCCTACCAGGGTTATTTCCAGCGTATAGCGATGTCCATGTAAATTACGACATTGACTTTTATGATCTGGGATACGGTGTCCGGCATCAAATTCCAGCTTGCGGGTAATAGTTAGCATGAACAAATTTCAATCTACATTAACGAGATAACTCATATTTTTTGGTAAAACATAATGCGATAAATTAATCCTAGACAACAAAAGTGCCTGGCATAATTCATGGCATCACGGAATGTGTAATAACTTGTGGGTCTGTATACTTAGCTTCCACTTGGGATGATTTTTGACCAATTCTATCGCCAACTGCGTATTGTGGGCAGCATCAGGCCCATCCATCGGTTGCAATAAAAAATGCTTAAAATCCAGTCGCTCATAATCCGACAATACCTGATCTGGCTGTGGGATCACAACTTTCAGCTCATTCCCCTGACGCACCTTCAACTCAGCTCCCATCTTGGGACTGACACAAATCCAGTCCACACCTTCTGGTACCGGGATCGTACCATTGGTTTCAATGGCGATTTCAAAGCCCAATGCATGCATGCACTCAATTAATGCTTTATCCAACTGCAATAATGGTTCACCACCAGTAAAGACAACATATTTACTGTCAGGATAGGTTGCCGGCCACAACTGGTCAATTGCCTGAGCCAACGCGGTACCTGTCTTGAATTTACCGCCGCCAATACCATTCGTACCGACAAAATCCGTATCACAAAAACGGCAAATCGCTGTGCTGCGATCAGCCTCTCGACCGCTCCATAAATTGCATCCGCTAAAACGGCAAAAAACAGCAGGCCGCACGGCATGCATGCCTTCGCCCTGCAGTGTATAAAAAATTTCTTTGATACTATAAGTCACGTTTTTATCCTGAACTACCTAGCCAGCTAACCCAAACTAAGAATAACGCCATCATCCGTCATTGAAGCATACATCCTGCGATATTCACTTATGCGCTCTTTTCTTTGTGTCGCCGCTCACGCATATGGTATGACAAGCCATTCCTGAATGCCTGCACTGCCCGCCATCCGACATTTTACCCTGCCCATCTTTCTTGCCACAAACATGATGCCAGAGTCAATCCGACATTACCAGAAACGCTGAATCAACAACGTCAGGAAAACATTTCCCCAAGAAAACAATAACTTCGATTAAAATGCCATACCTATGTCAAAATTGCAGTGAAATTACTGAAACAGCATATTCAGTGGAACCTGCTACCGACACGCACAGTCTACTTCATTCCTTTACGCTGGAGATATCTCATGTCTATTCATCCCACAAAAATCACTGCTGCATGCCTTTTCCTCTGCACTTCATTACCTCTCCTCGCTGCCACACCAAAAGAACCTGCATTATCCCAAGCGCAGGCAGCACATATTGAACAACAGATTAACACGCTCAAATCTCCCGAAGAACGCAAACTTGCCAGCGAGTTTAGTAACGCAAAAAAAGTAGCGGAAATGATCTGCCGTCCATTGGCATTACCTGTATTAAAACAGCATTATAAAGAAGCAGATCGTGTATTTCTCGGAACAGACGACCCAACGACACTTACCCTGGTCAGCCAAAAATTACTCAAAGGTACTGGGCAAGCAAGAACTGGAAGCACATGGCACGACTTTAGTTTTGCCTGCCGCTTGAATCCTGCTAATGGTAAAGCTATCGGTTTCAGTATTAATCTCACCGCCTCAAAGAAAAACTAATTTCACTTGCATGCGCTAATAAAATGGCGCATGCACAGTCCTTGCCAAATGACTATTGACCTATCTTCTTGATATGAAGGCTGACTCAGTTGGTAATAGCATTGAATTATTATTGAATTCCATCTGCGCAAGCCCCTGGTCTACCAGACATTTCAAGTTTATGCTTTACACGTATAAAAGAAAATCCATGAACAGATAGCACTTTATCCAAAATATAAAGAAGAAGTAGCTCGGTAAGTCGTTGATCGTGGTCATGCGATAAACGAAGTTGCGGCTCAATTTTTTTGGGGGGCGGCACAGTCTCACAGTCTATATGTTCACTCCTAAACAAATCGATTTTCAGGAGAATTCGCAACCATGATCAAGTAGGCACTGAAGCGGCGCTGCCCATCGGGCTCATCAAAATATTAGCGTGCAGGCGTAAGAAGCCACAGTCAGCACAGCAGCAGACGAATGCAGCCGGCTGCCATACAACATAGTATGCAACTTGTCATTTAAATCACCTTTACACCAGTTTCGCCCTGGCTTAAAGGTGATTTTCTATGATTAATCGGTGGGTTCAATAACGCTGTATTGTTTCGCCATCGCTCTGTGAGCATTTCGGTGATGCCTCAACG
>JAATGO010000152.1 GCA_015654605.1 Betaproteobacteria bacterium | reverse complement strand
TGGGGTGATGAGGGCAAGGGTAAGATTGTTGATTGGCTCACTGATCACGCGCAAGGAGTTGTGCGTTTTCAAGGGGGACATAATGCGGGTCATACGCTGGTCATCGGAGGACAAAAGACGGCTTTACAATTGATTCCATCAGGAATCATGCGCCCAGGTGTTGCTTGTTATATCGGTAATGGTGTGGTTTTGTCCGTTCCCGATCTGTTGCGGGAAATAGACAAGCTGGCTGCGGCAGGTGTTGAGGTAGCATCCCGTCTGAAAGTGTCAGAGGCGTGTCCATTGATATTACCCTATCACGTGGCACTGGATGTTGCTCGTGAAGAAGCGCGTGGTGCCGCAAAAATTGGTACGACTGGTAAAGGTATTGGCCCAGCATATGAAGACAAGGTGGCACGTCGCGCGATTCGTGTTGCAGATTTGCTCAATGAAAAGCGTTTTTCTGAGAAACTGCGGGAAAATCTGGATTACCACAATTTTGTCCTGACGCAATATTTCAAGACGCAAGCGATTGATTTTCAACAGACATTTGATAATGCATTAGCCAATGTCCCACGCTTACGCCCCATGGTAAGTGATGTTTCCAGCGATTTGCATACGGCACATCACCATGGAGCATGTCTGTTGTTTGAAGGGGCGCAAGGCAGTTTGCTGGACGTTGATCATGGCACTTATCCCTATGTCACTTCCAGCAATTGTGTCGCTGGTAATGCGTCGGCTGGCTCTGGAGTAGGGCCAGGCATGTTGCACTATATTCTTGGGATTACCAAAGCTTATACTACGCGTGTTGGCTCAGGACCATTCCCTGCTGAATTACCGACTGATGCAGGAGTAGGAAAACATTTGGCGTTAGTGGGGCATGAGTTTGGCACTGTTACTGGGCGTGCACGTCGCTGTGGCTGGTTTGATGCCGCATTGTTACGACGGTCGGTGCAAATTAATGGTGTTTCTGGAATGTGCCTGACCAAACTTGATGTGCTTGATGGATTGGCCTCCCTCAAAATTTGTACCGGGTATCGGCTAAACGGCAAGACTGTCGATATTTTCCCTGTAGGAGCAGAGGAAGCTGCAGCATGCGAACCGATTTACGAAGAAATGCCGGGTTGGGAAGTTTCCACTGTCGGGGTACAGTCTCTGGCTGGCTTGCCACAAAATGCACGTGCATACATCAAGCGGATTGAAGAATTGGTGGGTGTGCCAGTGGATATGATTTCTACCGGCCCAGATCGAGAAGAAACCATTGTGCTGCGGCATCCGTTCAAGTAACTTTTGCGATGAACGTTTTTTAAAAGATGAAAATATCAAACGATAAAGACCTCTGGGTTTCCTGGGATGAATACCATCAGAATATTGAAAAATTAGCGCTGAAAGTGTTCGAATCAGGTTGGCAGTTTGATCAGGTTCTTTGCTTGGCGCGAGGTGGGCTACGACCTGGAGATGTATTTTCTCGTATCTTCAATACACCATTGGCAATTTTATCCACCAGTTCATATCGAGAGGCAGCAGGAACCATTCGAAGTAGCCTGGATATTGCCAAGTACATTACGATTACTAAAGGTACCTTGTCGGGGCGTGTCCTATTAGTCGATGATCTTGTTGATTCTGGTGTCACATTGCAAAAAGTACAGCAGCATTTACGTGAGCATTATCCAGCGGTCACGGAAATAAAATCTGCAGTATTGTGGTGGAAAGCATGCTCAGTCATTGAGCCCGACTACCATTTAGAGTATTTGCCAACGAATCCGTGGATACATCAGCCGTTTGAAGACTATGACAGTCTAGGGCCACATCAACTTGCTGCTTGGATTAAAAAAGGGCCGGTGTCAAGACATTCCAGTAAGGAATAGAAAATCAAAGCTTATTAATTATTGCTATACAACTCGTATATGGACCTGCCCGGCCAAAGAGAGTTTTCCATGCTTTCACCTTTACCCGGTTTCGCGCAGATTTCGGCGAGCTTCGCTGGGTCAACTACGGAACCGGCGGCTGGATTTTCCAGAAGTTGGTTTAGAGGGGCATGATAGTAGGGATTAATAAAATTGCGGCGTGCTCCATGCCGGATGAGGGCTGCTGCCAGAATGCCATTCTTCTCTCGCACAGCCACCTCAAGCGGTTGGGACTTGCTAGCAGGGGGGGCTGGAGAGGCACCAAGCTTGCTTGCGACATTGAGTAGTGCGTCTATCCGTGCATTGACCATGTCCAATGGCGCGTGTTTTGTCCACTGTGAATAATTTCCCCAGATGTCTTCTACCTCGGCTCCTCCTGCACGTACGCCATGGGCTGCCAGCCATTGCAGCGCATGGACGGCACCTCCAGCCTCAGCTTCGCTAAGCACCGTATGGTTCCAGACGTCTGTCGCATCGAAGTCATCAGGCTTCGCGCCTCGCGTCACTAAATCTTCCATTAATTCGACGTGGTCGCCAGCCGCTGCGCCGCGCAGTGCCTGTTGGAGATCTTCCTTGTCCCAGAATGGAATAAATTGATGGGTGATCGCGGGGTTGTTGCGAAACGCGACCAGCCCTGCCAGCGTCAGGTTTAGGTAGTACAGCGATCCATTCCAGCAACCACCGTGACCGACATTATCGAAGTAGTTCCAGTTGAGTACGAGCTGACTATTTTTGAATGTCTTCGGTGTTTCGTTCTTGAGCAGCTCGGCGACGATGCGTGGTGCATTGTACGCAACGGCGTTGTTGAGCCAGGGACCGTCACAATCGCTTCCACATGACTGCAGTATTCGGGAAAACGCCACGGGATCATCCGATGCCAGCACGGGCGAGATGGCATGAAGATACTGGGCGACTTGTTGCTCATGCGATTTCGTTTTTACATCATAAATATAGTAGGAAATTCCTAGCGCTAGGATCGCCACATTGATTAACACCACTGGCGTTTGCCACCAGAAGAATGTCGTAGCGGGACCGGACGAGCGCCACGGTTTTTCGATAATTGCATAGAGAAGAAATAGCACGAGTGGTACTGCCGCAAACTTCATCCATATCACTACGATGGCGCCGAAGGCCATCGCTGAACCATAGTCCCGAGTGTCGCTAAACCACAATAGCCCGATGGAAAGCAAGGGTAGCCATAGGCAGGTGGCAATGGCAATAAG
>JAATGO010000113.1 GCA_015654605.1 Betaproteobacteria bacterium | reverse complement strand
CTGTTTCTGGATGAAATTGGTGATATGCCTTTTTCTCTGCAAACACGGTTGTTGCGTGTCCTATCTGAGCGAGAGGTGATTCCATTGGGAGCCATGCATCCAGTGCGGGTAGATTTACATTTAATTTGCGCGACACATCAGAACTTGAATGCGTTGGTGAGTCAGGGGCGGTTTCGGGAAGATTTGTTCTATCGCATTGCTGGAGGAGTATTGCGTTTGCCTGCTTTACGTGAGCGCACCGATCGGCGACAGTTGTTAATGCAAATGTTAGCAACAGAACTGCCTGCAGGACAGGATCCAGAAAGAGCCATGAGTGATAGTGCGTTACAGCGTGTGCTTGAATATTCTTGGCCAGGCAATTTGCGGCAATTACACGCAGTAGTACGTTATTGTTGTGCAGTAATGAATGGTGGCCGTATTGAAGCAAGGGATTTGCCGGAAGAGTTAATGCAGTCGCGCTTTGCAGATCATGAGCAAGGTACTGAAGACAAAATTCGTCTCACTCCTCCTTCTTTGCAGGGAGAACGGGAACGTGTAATGCATGTTCTTGTTGGCAGCAGATGGAATATTTCTGAGGCTTCTCGGCAGTTGGGAATCTGTCGTGCGTCACTCTATAGAAAACTGCGCGAGCTGGATATTCCCCATGTTCGCGACCAAGTAGCTCCATGCACATTTAGGCTATGAGGGATCCATTTGCGTAGAGCTGCTACTGTCAGGAAGGGCGATCTTCAGCCAGTAGCTGTTCTATGTCAGCAATCATTTCTTCCGGAGGGGTGCGAGGTGCATAGCGCTTGAAAACAGTGCCATCTCTGCGGATCAGAAATTTAGTGAAATTCCATTTGATTGTTTTACTTCCTAATACCCCTGGTGCTTCTGATTTAAGAAATTTATATAAGGGGTCGGCAGTACGCCCATTGACATCAATTTTTGCCAATATCGGGAATGTAATACCGTAGTTCGTTTGACAAAATGCACTGATTTCCTCAGCTGACCCCGGTTCCTGTTTGCCGAACTGGTTACATGGGAAGCCCAGGATGACCAATCCTTTTTCGCCATAGTGCTGGTATAGACTTTCAAGGCCATGATATTGTGGTGTAAAACCACATTTACTAGCGGTATTGACGACAAGTATGACTTGACCGCGCCAATTCCCCAGCGCTACTTGCGTGTTATCGGCCGCAGTGACATGAAAATCATAGAGGGTAGGCATCGCGAGAACCTTCATCATTTATTGCACAGACCAATATGATAGCTCTGAATCCAGAGGCAGAAGTATAATCTCAAACATGGCAACGCATATTTAGGATTTTTCTCGAATTGTTACTCAACTATTCTGACCAGATTGTTACATTGTTGTCAGAATGTAGTCCTTAGATGGGAATAAATACGTTCTGAATGATTTTTAGGTAATTTTCCCAGAATTTAGGCGTTTTTAGCATGACATTGATCGCAGATAATTTGCAAGTGGTACATGATCGAATGACCGCAGCGGCGTTAGCTGCTGGCCGTGATCCTGAAAGTATCCGTTTGTTGGCAGTTTCCAAGACTTTTGCTACTGAAGCTATACTGGAGGCAATTCAGGCAGGGCAAAAGGCATTTGGCGAAAACTATCTACAGGAGGCACTTGATAAAATCAGCGTAGTAGAGACGATGACGGATAAAATGCCAATAGAGTGGCATTTTATTGGTCCCATACAGAGCAACAAAACTCGCCAGATAGCAGAGCATTTTGATTGGGTACATACGGTAGATCGCATCAAAATTGCTCAGCGCTTGTCTGAACAAAGGCCAGAGGCGTTGCCGGCATTAAATATATGTTTACAGGTCAACATTAGTGCCGAGGACAGCAAAAGTGGGCTGTCTCCAGAGCAGGTTGCAGCGTTGGCGCATGATGTTGCATGTTTGCCGCGTCTACATTTGCGTGGGCTGATGGCTATTCCCGCGATATCTGATGATTCGGAAGAGCAACGCTCTGCTTTTCGACAGCTGCGATTATTGGAGCAGCAATTACAGCATGAGGGATTGATGCTCGATACGTTATCGATGGGAATGTCGGCAGATATGGCTGCGGCGATTGCCGAGGGTGCCACCATTGTACGTATTGGGACAGCAATTTTTGGTCGACGCTAATCGCCATTAATCTGACGTTGGTATGATTTTGGAAGGGAATATGTTGAAAATTGCATTTATTGGTGGTGGAAATATGGCCACTGCGTTAATTGGTGGTTTAGTAGGAAAGCTGTCGGCAGGTAAGGATGTGCATGTTGTTGACATCAATCCCTCGACATTAAAAACACTGCAGACACAGTTTGGCGTGACAACCGCGACAGAGATTGATAACACTGTGGCACAATGTGATGTGATCGTGCTTGCCATCAAACCACAGCAAATGAAGGAGGTTCTGGAGCATTTGCAGACATATGTTTCTGGGCAATTGATTCTTTCTATTGCTGCAGGGGTGCGTATTTCAGATATTTCGCGTTGGCTCAATGGCCATCGTGTGATTGTGCGCGCCATGCCCAATACCCCAGCGCTCATTGGTAAGGGTATGGCTGGGTTGGTGGCAGCATCAGAGGTGTCGGCAGCACAGCGTGAGATGGCTAATGCGATTTTGTGCGCAGTGGGGGCAACATTGTGGGTAGAGCAGGAGGAGCAGATTGATGCCGTGACGGCAATCTCGGGAAGCGGACCTGCCTATGTTTTTTATTTTCTGGAAGCGATGCAGCAGGCAGCACAGGAGCTTGGATTAAGTGCAGAGCAGGGTTTGCAATTGGCACAATCAACGTTTGCGGGAGCGACGGAGCTTGCTGTGCAATCTTCAGAATCGGTTGCTGTACTGCGTGACAGGGTGACATCCAAAGGCGGTACGACTTACGCCTCCTTGATGAGCATGGAACAGAACGATGTCAAAGCCGGAATCGTCAAGGCGATTCATGCATGCGCAGCCAGAGCGCGGGAACTGGGTGAAGAACTCGGAAAAGCTTAGTATGCGTCGTATTGTCTTGATCATGCTGATGAGTATTCTGGCAGCATGTGCAACCCACAGTCCTGATCGCGATGGTTTCTATACTGTCAAAAGGGGGGATACCCTCTTTAGTATCGCACGCCATTTTGGGCGCAGTCACAATGAAATTGCAGCTTGGAACAAGTTATCCGATACCAGTCAAATTTCGGTCGGGCAGGTGCTGAGAGTGCGTCCGGCGGGTTCGCGTGGTGCTAGTGTCTCTAGGGCACGCGCATCGTCGCGCTCTACCACAGAATCAAGAAAGTCAGATGCCGAGGTAGAGTCCGATACTGTGACGACTAGCGCTGAGCGTCTGGATTGGGGCTGGCCAGCAGCGGGAAAGTATGCCGCGAGCACTGATCGTAACAAAGTTGGCATTGACATCACAGGAGCGAGTGGCCAGCCAATTTTAGCTGCTGCCGCGGGTAAAGTTACCTATGCTGGAAGTGGCATACGTGGATATGGCAACATGATCATTATCAAGCATAGCAGTACCTGGCTGTCAGTGTATGCACATAATAAATCCATCCTGGTGAAAGAAGGACAATCCGTCATCAAGGGACAG
>JAATGO010000047.1 GCA_015654605.1 Betaproteobacteria bacterium | reverse complement strand
TGCACCGCCAATGAGGAAGACGCTGTCACCGCCATCTTGTTGCCATTTTGAAATAGTTCGAGACAATTGCATAGTAGTGAGGTCTTTACCGTGCTCATCGAGTGCAATGATGCGAGCTCCTTTGGGAATGGCAGCCTCTATCTTGGTTCGTTCTTGCGCCATGACAGTGCTGGCAGTTTTGCTGCTGGAGCGGTCTGTTGGTTTAATCTCTTTGAGCACAATCCTGCATTCTGCAGGCATGCGTTTGGCGTATTAATTGAAGCCGGTTTCGATCCAGTCTGGCATTTTGTGCCCGACTGCTGCAATGATGAGTTGCATCGTTCCAATCAGTCGTCAGCTTTTGCTCGTGAGGTACGCTTTACAGGAGTTTTGCGTACAGCACTAGCAGACTTGGGCGATGCAACCTTGATAGTTTTACCAACAGCTTTTTTGACAGCAGGTTTTTTTGCAGTAGTTCTTTGTTTTGCTTCAGCTGTCTTGCGTGCGCCAATGGTTTGACTGGCAGACACTTTTTCGGTAGTGGGCGCTGTTGTAGAGGTACGTGGTTTGCGCACGGTTTTTTTAGGAGCCTCATCATCTTCTGTTGCCTGGCTCGCCAACACGGTCAGATGACGTGAACGCTTGGGAAGCGGCGCATCGCTGGTAGCCTGCTTGGCAGTAGTGCTGGATGTGGTGCGTTTTGCGGCACCTACCTTGATTTCCTTATCGCCCCAAATTTCTTCCAGGCGATAGTAGGCTCGAATGGCAGGCTGCATGATATGGACGATCACGTCGCCAAGATCAACCAGTACCCATTCACCAGTACCTTCCCCTTCCATGCTCACGACGGTTCCTCCTTGTGCTTTGACTTTGTCACGTACGGATGCTGCCAATGCTTTGGTTTGACGATTGGAGGTACCTGCAGCGATGATGACACGGTCGAATAAACTGGTCAGGTGCGTAGTGTCATAGATACGAATGTCTTGTGCTTTGACATCTTCTAGTGCGTCGACGACGGCGGTTTGTAATTTTTTGATATCCATTAGTTTTGGTAAAGATGATGTTGTTCGATATAGTCTAGCACTCTCGAAGGGACTAAGGTATCTGGCCTTGCTCCTTGTTGTAGCAAACTTCGGATTTCAGTTGAAGAAATATCAACCGACAGACCCGTTGCAAGATAGGCACTGCCATGCGAAGTGCTACGTATTGTCTGTTTTGTTCCTGCGCGTCGTAGAAATTCTTGCATCACAATGGCAGGTACTTGTGCTGGTTCGATGCCAAAGCCTGGACGCGATGCGGCGCACAAATGTGCGTAATCAAACAGTTGCTGCCAGCCTTGCCAGGTATCCAGATGTTGTAACTGATCCGCTCCCATTAAAAAAACGATGGAAACATCAGCGCCTAGTTCATTGCGTAAGGATTGTAACGTATCAATCGTGTAGGTTGGTGTCGAACGCTTGATTTCTTGCTGATCGATGACAATAGGCAGCGTTTTCTTGTCAAATGCCAGTTTGACCATTTCAACACGATCGGCAGGTGATGCCTGTAAGCCATGCTTTTGCCAGGGGTTGCCGGTTGGAATGATGCGTAATTCATCGGGATGTAGCAGTTCCGTAAAGTGCTCCCCCAGTGCGACATGACCGTTGTGCACAGGATCGAAACTGCCTCCAAGAATGGCAACGCAACGTCGCGCAGGATGAGCGGTTGTTATAGCCATTGTTTGGGCACCAGAAAATCAGTGTTCAGTTGCGCTTCTGGACTTCCTGCTTCCGGTTGCCAGTGATAACGCCATTTCGCCAGTGGTGGCATGGACATCAGGATAGATTCGGTACGCCCCCCCGATTGCAGACCAAATAAGGTGCCGCGGTCGAAGACCAAATTGAATTCAACGTAACGGCCACGTCGATAGGCCTGGAAATCGCGCTCACGCTCTCCATAGGGGAGATGGTGACGGCGCTCGAGGATAGGTAAATAGGCGGGAATGAAGTGATCGCCTACGCTGCGCATCATGGCAAAACTTTCTTCAAATCCGCCTGCGTGATAATCATCAAAGAATAGACCGCCGATACCACGTGCTTCTTTCCTGTGTTTTAGATAAAAATAATCATCACACCATTGCTTGAAGCGTGGATACAAATCTTCTCCAAATGGTGCTAAAGAATGTTGGCATTGACGATGAAAATGCTGTGCATCTTCGGTAAAGCCATAATAGGGCGTCATGTCCATGCCACCACCAAACCACCAGACGGGTTCTTGTTCTTGCCCGGTAGCGACAAAAAAACGGACATTCATGTGCACGGTTGGGGCATAGGGATTGTGCGGATGCAGCACAAGCGATATCCCCATGGCTTCCCAGGTTTTGCCTGCAATTTCCGGACGGTGTGCACTGGCGGACGCTGGCAGATTTGTGCCTGTGACATGAGAGAAGCCGACACCACCACGTTCCAGCACGTTCCCATCTTCAATGATGCGAGATATGCCTCCGCCACCTTCAGGACGATCCCAGGAATCGATCAGAAATGATTTTCCGTCAATACGTTCTAGCGCACTTACAAGACGATTTTGCAGGTCTTGTAAGTAGGTTTTAACAGCAGACGTTGCGTTTTGAGATAAGGTCACGGCAGATTAAGTGGCTAAATGCAGGGCCAAAGCCAGAGCATGAATAGTAAATATGACTGCGCGATTGTACCTTGCTGAGCCCGTAGCGGATAGTCCAACACTTCATTCAGAGGTCATTGAGCCTGTTTACGTTGTTTTGGCAGAGTATTGTCCTATTACTCGTGTGTGGTTTTCTGTCAGTTTACTGGGAAATGGAGTCCGTCCTTTGCCCGGTAAACCAACGCTCATTTTATGGCTGTGCAGGGCTGACTGCGACCTGATAGGTTGCCGGGGCTGGCCAGCCTGCGGTTGCACATGTTTGTGCGATGGCCATGTTGGTGTCATTGGTGACTTGGCTAAAATTGCGTGTCGAACTATATAAACGTACCGCCAATAATGTCCCTATAGGATTGAATTCCTGAATGGAGATGTTGAGGGCTGGATTGTCCAGTACGTTGGGAATACGCTTAATTTGTTCGCTTAGCCTAGTGATGGCCTCGGCTGGATCAACCCCGTAGGCGATCTGGCAACGCAAATCAACGCGCCGAATGGGGTTGGCACTATAGTTGGTGATAATGTCTGAAAACAGTTTGTTGTTGCCAACAATGGTTCTTAGGTTATTGTCCGTTGTCATGACCGTGATAAATAGCCCGATTTCGGTAATTGTGCCAGTTTGGCCTGCTGCATTTACATAATCACCTACTCTGAATGGGCGCAAGATGATAATAAAGATACCGGCGGCAAAATTGGAGAGCAGGCCAGACCATGCAACACCGATAGCAACACCAACGGCACCGATGAGTGCTGCGAATGATGTGGTAGGGACACCACAAATCCCTAGAATTACCATGATCAACAGGATGCGCAATGTTACCTGGCTGGCAGAAACAGCATAGTGGATCAGTGTTGGTTCCAGATGACGTAACGAGAGCAGACGGCGCAACATCTTGCTAACGATATTGACTCCCATATTCCCGGCTAACCAAATCACAATAACGGTGAGAACCTTCAGGCCAAAGGGAAGTAGGTAGGAAATGAACAGGTTTTCTAGAGTGGCTGCATCCATGTAAATACCTTTCAAAAATCAGGAGATCCTTTATTGCTGTACGGCAATATTGATGTATTGTATGCGAGCATCAATAAGGATACAAAAAAGGATACAAATGCTAAAGAATTGTTAGAGGCAGGGGGAGATTTGCCGCTAAAGGAACACGTTATTACGTGTTCCTTTAGCGCTTGAGAGCTCTCCAACCAATATCACGGCGCAACTGGGCGCCATCGAAGTGAATGAGGCTAGTTGCAGTGTAAGCTTGCTTTTGCGCCATTTTTACGCTGTCTCCGAGGCCTACAGCGCAGAGTACGCGGCCACCAGAGGTGGTCAGACGGCCTTCGGTAAGCGTTGTTCCTGCATGGAAAGTAATGCAGTCACTAGTTTCCTCGGGGATACCAGTAATCAGGTCACCTGTGCGTGGAGCGTTGGGATAATTCGCTGCAGCCATGACGACACCTAGCGCAGTACGACGATCCCATTCCAGCTCTATAGTGTCCAGCGTGCCGTGCACCGCATGTTCCAGTACTTCGAGGAAGTCGGTTTTCAGCCTGGCCATGATAGGTTGGGTTTCTGGATCTCCCATGCGACAGTTGAATTCCAGGGTTTTGGGATTCCCTTGATGATCGATCATGAGCCCGGCGTATAAGAAACCGGTAAATAGAATGCCATCCTCGAGCATGCCTTGTACTGTTGGAACAATAATTTCACGAATGACGCGGGCATGTAGAGAAGGGGTGATGATCGGAGCTGGGGAGTAGGCACCCATACCACCAGTATTCGGTCCCAGGTCATTGTCCTGCAGGCGCTTATGGTCTTGGCTGGTGGCAAGAGGCAAGATATGCAGGCCATCTACCATGACGATAAAACTGGCTTCTTCTCCCTCCAGGAATTCTTCGATCACGACACGTGCACCGGCATGACCTAGCACGTTGTCCGATAGCATCATGTCGACAGCTGCGTGCGCTTCCTCTTCTGTCATGGCGACAACGACACCTTTGCCAGCCGCCAGTCCATCCGCTTTGATGACAATAGGGGCTCCGTATTGGCGGATGTAGTCGTGTGCGGGGGCAATGTCAGAGAATGTCTGGTAGCGCGCCGTGGGGATGTTGTGGCGTTGCATAAATGCTTTGGCAAAGTCTTTCGAGCTTTCCAATTGCGCCGCTTCTTTGGAAGGGCCAAAAATTTTCAGGCCGCGGGAGCGGAATAGATTCACAATGCCCGCCGCAAGAGGGACTTCAGGACCAACTACGGTGAGATTAATATGCTCAGACTCAACAAAATCAGCTAAGGCAGTAAGATCGGTGATGGCGACATTTTCGAGACGTTCGTCCAAAGCGGTGCCACCGTTGCCGGGCGCTACGTATACTGTTTGTATGCGCGGAGACTGCGCTATTTTCCAGGCGATCGCATGCTCACGACCACCGGAACCAACAACGAGAATTTTCATGGTGTATTAACAGACTAAAAAAGCTAAAAATTGGTAGGTTATTATTCGCGGGCTATTCTTCTATAAGGACGTTGCTATAGATTTCCTGGACATCATCCAGATTTTCCAAGGCATCAAGTAATTTCTGCATTTTGGCAGCATCGTCACCAGAGAAAACAATTTCAGTAGCAGGTTTCATAATAATTTCTGCGACATCAGCTTTGAAGCCTGCTTTTTCCAGGGCTTGCTTGACAACACCAAAATTATTGGGCTCAGTCAATACCTCAAGTCCTCCTTCGTCATCCGTCAATATGTCATCTGCTCCGGCTTCTAAAGCCGCTTCCATTAATGCATCCTCATCAGTGCCTGGTGCGTAAAGCAGTTGACCACAATGTTGAAACATAAATGCAACAGATCCTTCCGTTCCCATATTGCCGCCATGCTTGGAAAATGCGTGGCGGACTTCCGCTACGGTACGTATACGATTGTCTGTCATGCAATCAACGATAATGGCGGCACCATTGATGCCATAGCCTTCATAGCGTACTTCTTCATAATTCACACCATCTAGGCCACCTGTGCCTCGCTGGATGGCCCGAGTAACGTTATCTTTGGGCATATTGGCATCAGATGCCTTGTCAATTGCCAAGCGTAGACGTGGATTCGCCTCGGGATCACCACCACCCATGCGGGCAGCTACTGTGATTTCCTTGATTAAACGCGTCCATATTTTGCCGCGTTTTTCGTCTTGACGGCCTTTACGATGTTGTATATTGGCCCATTTGCTGTGTCCAGCCATGATGAATCTTTCTTGCCTCAGTTAAGTACCGCAGTTAAGCATGAATCGCACTGTTGTTCGAATGTATTTGCAGGATAGAGGACGATGTCTGTGACAGAGACTATCCGCAGTTATAATCAAGCCGGGATTTTAGCATATTGCATTATTGATGAGCCCTTTCCATACGCGCTTTGTCCCAGCCGTATTGGTAGATTAACGATTATCGGAAGATGTTGAAATGACAAATCCACTTATCATTGCAAAGAATCAACAAGGTTCGCAGGCGCTTTTGCCAGAGCTGGTTAACCGTCATGGCTGTGTTACTGGTGCAACAGGTACTGGAAAGACGGTGACATTACAAGTGATGGCACAAGCGTTATCCGATATCGGCGTGCCAGTATTTATGGCAGATGTCAAAGGCGACTTATCTGGGCTTGCCAAAGCAGGTGTGTCTACAGAGAAGACGCGTGCGCGACTGCAGAGCTTGGGTTTAACGGAGCCACAGTGGGAGGCGCTGCCAGTGACCTTCTGGGATGTGTTTGGTGAGCAGGGGCATCCGGTACGCGCTACTGTATCGGATATGGGGCCGTTGATGTTGGCGCGGATGCTCAATCTGAATGAAACACAAGAAGGTGTATTGCAACTGGTATTCAAGATTGCGGATGATCAGGGCTTGTTGTTGCTGGATGCAAAAGATTTGCGTGCGATGCTGCAATATGTTGGTGACAATGCGGCTGCTTTTAAGACCGAATACGGCAATATTTCTGCTGCCAGTATTGGAGCTATTCAACGGGGATTGATCGGTATAGAAGAACAAGGGGGCGATCGTTTCTTTGGTGAGCCAATGCTCAATATCGAAGATTGGATGCAAACGGATGCCAAGGGGCGCGGTATTGTGAATATTTTGGCTGCGGATAAGTTGCTTAACTCCCCGCGTTTATATTCCACTTTTTTGTTATGGATGCTATCTGAGCTGTTTGAGCATTTACCGGAGGTAGGCGACCAGGATAAACCACGTCTGGTGTTTTTCTTCGATGAAGCACACTTGTTGTTTGATGAGGCACCGCGTCCATTGTTGCAAAAAATAGAGCAAGTAGTACGCCTGATTCGCTCTAAAGGTGTTGGTGTATTTTTTGTTACACAAAATCCATTGGATATACCTGATAGTGTTTTGGGGCAGCTCGGTAATAGAGTACAGCATGCTTTGCGTGCGTATACTCCTAGGGATCAGAAAGCAGTGCAGGCTGCGGCAAGTACCTTCCGTCCCAATCCTGATCTTGATACAGCACAAAGCATTACGGAGCTAGGTGTTGGAGAAGCGTTGGTGTCGTTTCTGGATGAAAAAGGGCGCCCAAGCATCGTGGAGCGCGCTTATATCTTGACACCAGGAACGCAGATTGGCCCCTTGACAGAGGCTGAGCGTAAAGAAGTGATAGCAGGCTCTATCGTGGCCGGGGTATATGAAAAAACACTTGATCGTGAATCTGCTTACGAAAAAATCAAAGGGAGTGGCGTTAAGAATACTACGGATGACAAGGATGGTCGTCAGCGGGAACAACAGGATTCTGCTGCGTCTGCAGCAAATCAGAGTGGCGGTATTGGTGATTTTCTTAAAGATGCAGCTGGTGGATTGTTGGGGGGCAGCAGTGGTTCCAGTCGGCGCGATTCTCCAATACAAGCAATGGTGAAATCAGCTGCACGCAGTATTGGATCGCAGGTGGGAAGGGAACTCATTCGTGGTGTATTGGGTTCTTTGCTTAAGAAAAAATAATACGAAGTGGTCTACGATGCTTTTCCTCATTTGGGATCAAGAGGGATGTGATACGCGCCGAAAGGGGGAGGCGCATAAGCATGATCACATTTGAGTACAAATAAGAAACAAGAAAAAATGTAAATTAACACACCATAAAATCGTTGACTATTTTTTCAAAAATCTAAATCTAAATCTAATCAATAGAACAACTCTCACAAATTGGATTTATCTCGTTAAATTTCTATAGATATGGCGTATCTGTAGTGTTTTCATGATGGGATTGATTTGCAATAGGGAATGTATCTGTTGTCATAGATTTCGTCGCATGGAACATGGACCGCTTCGGGTTGCATCAGAAGCGAAAAGAAGGTGGGGGTGTCATTGAGCTAATGAAAACGCTTCCTGACATGCATCGCTCACGTTCATATGCCTAATTTTCCCAATCTTATTTAAAAATGAAATCTATTTCATCAATATGAATGAAAGACATTACCACGCGTTCATTTTATTTTACGTCACTATTGTGATGATGCGATTAATAAGAGGGGGGAAGGAATTTATGGAGAGAGACGATAATGGAAAGAAAAAAACTAATGGTGGTATCTTCGCTGACAGCGTCAGCATGGATGCTATTTCCCGCGGTATCGGAAGCGGTTGAATTGACTGATACATTAAACTTCACTGGCTATGGACGCGCTGGTGCCGGTAGGAGTACTTCAGGAGGTGGTCAGCAGTGTTTTCAGTTACCAGGAGCAGGAGCGAAATATCGGCTTGGTAATGAGTGTGAACAATATGGAGAATTTGAACTGAACCAGCAGATTTTTTCCGGGACAGAGGGGTCTCGTGTGAGTATTGATGGCATGGCTAGCTTGTATAATGCTTACAATCATAGCCTCCAATTTTCTGGTGGCAATGGCAATGCCAGACTGCCGCAGTTGTATATCAATTATCAACATGTTCCAGGATTGCATGGTGGTGGAGTATGGGCAGGACGGCGTTATTACAAGCGGCAGGATATTCATATTTCAGATTTTTATTTTTGGAACCCGAGTGGTACAGGATTCGGTATTGAAGATGTGAATGTCGGTGGTGTCAAGCTCAGCTATGCCTTGTCTCGCAAAGATAACATTGGACAAGAAGAGAGTGCGAATCGGCATGATTTTCAAGTCAACGATATTTATGCAGGCACGAATGCCAAATTAGATATGGGGTTATCTGTTATCCAAAAGGGTAGTCGCCATGATCAGCACGGAGGGTGGTCAATTACGACTATGCATACGTTGAAGCATTCTTTTGGAGGCGCAAACAAACTGGCACTGCAATATGGTGTTGGACCAGGTACCGGGCTTGGTGGTACGGGAGACTTATACTCGGGAAGTGACGTCAAGCGTTGGCGTCTGGTTGAGTCCACGGACTGGCAAATGACTCCCTCATTTGGCGGCCAAGCTTTATTGGTGTACCAACGTGATAGTGGAGGCCATGCTGGTCAGACGTGGTGGAGTGCTGGTGCGCGAATGGCCTATGCAGTGACAGATCGTTTTAAAATGCTGGCAGAGTTCGGACATGATCGGGTCACTCCAGATAATGCCTCAACACGGACACTGAATAAATTGACTATCGCGCCAGCTTGGTCTCAGAAGAGAGAGTTCTGGAGTCGTCCAGAGGTACGTTTTTATTTGACTATGGCGCGATGGAATAAAGCTGCACAGGGGGCAGCGGCAAAAAATAGTGTACTTTCTGCTAGCGGTCCATTTGGTGATAGAACGGAAGGCGCATCAATCGGTATTCAGATAGAGCACTGGTGGAAATAGGAAGAATGCACAGGCCTGCTCAAATAAATTGGATCAAGCAGGAATAATGTGCATAACATCACAGATGAAGAAATGAAAATGGTTTCATCATGTGATGTCGCATGCCGTGCTGTTCCCACTACCAGAACGTATTTATGTATATTTATATGCATAAATACGTTTCATATGGCGGCTTCACTTTCTCCTTGCATGATCCATTCCTGAAGCGT